>JBGTHU010000825.1:0-7519 GCA_041745975.1 Mariniblastus sp. | reverse complement strand
CGCCCCGTACCACGACACACCCCGCGACAACAGGTTCTCCCGATTCTTAAACTGACGTATTGGATTTAATTATGAAACATCCCATCGTGCTGGCAATCACTGGCGCCAGCGGTGTGATCTACGGCCAGCGGTTACTTCAGGCGTTGTTGATGAGTGAGATCGAGGTTCATCTTACCATCAGCGATTCCGGTCGATTGGTGCTGGAACACGAGTTGGGGATCACTATTGATTTAGATCAATTTTCAATCGAGTTGTTGGTGGGGGAAAGCATTTCGACAATTTCAAAACAGGCGTTGGCGGGTGTGCATTACCATCACTACAAGGATTTCATGACTCCGATCGCCAGCGGATCGCACAAAACGTCAGGCATGATTGTTTGTCCTTGTTCGGGCAGTACGCTTTCGGGGATCGCGTCGGCGGCCAGCCAAAATTTGGTTCAGCGGGCTGCCGACGTCCATCTAAAAGAGCGACGTCCGTTGATTCTGGTCCCCCGCGAAACACCGCTTTCGATGATCCAGTTAGATAATCTTCGGACGGCAGCGTCAGCCGGTGCGACCATTCTACCGGCCAGCCCCGGTTTCTATCACGGCTATCGGTCGGTCGATGATTTGGTTAACTTTATTGTGGCCCGGATCCTCGATCAGTTGGATATTGAGCACACTTTAATGAAACGCTGGGGAGCGGATGAGTCGTAACTTGAATGTTTGAAACCCTTCAAAAATTGCTGGGCATGATCCGCTTCAGCCATACAATTTTTGCTCTTCCGTTTGCCTTGATGGCCGGGACGATGGCCTGGTCGGCGACCACTCCACCAGGGCCTGAGGTCTCGTTTCGCTGGTTGGAACTGATCGGCATTTTGGTTTGCATGGTGAGCGCGAGAAGTGCTGCCATGGCTTTTAATCGCTGGGCAGATCGCCATATCGATGCGCGAAACCCACGAACGGCGAATCGGCATCTTCCCGCCGGCCAATTGTCATCAATGACAGTGGTCATGTTTACGATTTTATCGATCGCATTTTTCATCTTGGGAACCTGTTTGTTTTTACCAAATTGGTTGCCATTGGCAGTGTCGATTCCCGTGTTGGTCGTGCTTTTGGGTTACAGTTACGCCAAGCGATTCACGGCGTTGGCTCATTATTGGTTGGGGGCTGCTTTGATGTTGGCTCCGATTTGTGCCTGGCTGGCAATTCGAGGTTTAATTGTTTGGGAGTTTCCACTTGATTTAATGCCCGCCTTGCTATTGGGATTGGCAGTATTTTTTTGGGTCGGCGGTTTCGACATTATTTATGCTTGTCAAGACTATGAATTCGATCGAAGCGATCAATTAAACAGTCTGCCAGTTTGGTTGGGGGTGGCGGGAGCGCTGCAGTTGGCAGCCGTCAGTCATGCGGCGATGTGGATTTGCTTGGCTGTGATGCCTTGGATAGGTGCCAGGGCGGGGCCGCAATTCGGATTTGGTTTCGTTTATTGGTTGACATTGATCGCCGTGGGTGGTCTGTTGATTTACCAACATTGGCTGGTACGCCCCGAGGACTTGTCAAGAGTTAATCAAGCTTTTTTTCAAGTCAATTCGATTATCAGCGTCGCCTTGTTGGCTGCCACGTTGATCGAAGTTTGGGTATAATCAGCGGAAGGGACAACTTTCCCACCCCAAAAACGGTGGCTTCGACAGTGGCCTCGATCAACCACTGCCCGGCTACGATGGGTCATATTCAGCTTCCCGTTACCTCGCAATTCAATCATATTTGGAACAACAATGGACTATAAACAACCAATGGTGTTTGCCGTTGACATTGAAGCCGAATTGCCGCAGCGAATTTCTAATGGCTTTCAAAAATATGCCGATTTTAAATCGCTGGAAAAAGGGGGGAAGTCGAAATTGGTGTCGTGCAAGGATACCAATCTGGGACGACGAGTGTTATTAAAGATGCTGCATCCCGATCTTGCTCAAAATCAGGAAGAATTAAAACGGTTGATTCGCGAAGCCCGCATTACCGCCCAATTGCAACATCCGGCAACTGTGCCCTTGTACGAGGTTGGTCAAACGGATGATGGTGAGTGGTATTTTGCCATGAAAAACATTGAGGGCAGGACTCTGTTCGATATCATCGTCGGTCTGTCTCGTGGTGATGCCGAAATTGAAGCCCGGTTCGGCTTGAATCGATTGCTGACCATTTTGACTCAAGTCGGCGATGCATTGGCTTATGCCCACGCGCGGGGCGTTGTGCATCGGGATGTGAAACCAGAAAATATCATTGTCGGGATGTTTGGTGAAGTGACTCTGATTGATTGGGGAACCGCAAAAATTCAAGGTGCCGAGGGTCTGCCCGAAGACAAAGACCCATTGCTCGGTGGCGGAACGCCGTTGTATATGTCTCCCGAGCAAGTGGCTGGAAACCGTGAGACGGACGAACGATCGGATATCTTTTCGCTGGGTGTGGTGATGTATGAAATGTTGGCTCAACGGGAGCCGTTCCGTGGCACCACGATTCAACAGACGTTCGACAACATCATCAACAAGCTGCCTGTCCCGCCTCGTGAAGCGGCTCCTCATCGAGTGATCCCAGGTCAACTTGAAGCGATCTGCCTCAAAGCGATCGCAAAAAAACCGGAAGATCGATTCCCTACCATGCAAGTGATGATGGATGAAATTCAACAGTTCCTCAGCGATTCGCTGGCCCAATGGGAGGAACCGGAGGAACCGGTGTAGTTGAGAGTAAAGCCAGGGCCGCAACAAGTTTTGCAGTGAACCTTTGGTAACTGACACGTATGAAAGATCAACTCGAGATGGACAGCCAAAAGCAGGACAGCCAAAAGCAGGATCGGCGACTTAGCCAAATCGAACGCAAACTCAAATTGTTGATATTGCTCGGTTTCACGCAAATGGCGATTTTGGCCTTGCTGTTGCTGGGCAGTTTTCTTCCCAATTTGTTTATCTACATTCAGTTCCTGCTGATCGTTGGTGTCTTGATTGGGTTGGCCTACTTCTTTAGGAATCAAATTCCCGGCTGGGTTGGTGACGCCAGTCGGTTGTTATTTTCCTTTTTCGAAAACGACCGAGATCAAGGGACGGGTAAACACTAAGGGAGACGAGAGGCGACTTTCATTCGCCGGGAATTATCGAGAGCCATTTGGGAGTTGCCAACTTTTATTAGACGTGCATCGATCGCACTTGGATCAAGCGGTCGACGTCATCCGGAGTAAAACGACAATCATGAATTGCCGTGGCACACAGGACCGATTCGCATCCTGATTCTAATAAGCGCTTGGCATCCTCCGCATTTCGTATCCCGCCCCCCGTTGTGAGTTTTAGATGGGGGTATTCCTGGATCAATTCCCTCAACAGGC
The DNA here is from genome assembly GCA_041745975.1 of Mariniblastus sp. Taxonomy (GTDB): domain Bacteria; phylum Planctomycetota; class Planctomycetia; order Pirellulales; family Pirellulaceae; genus Mariniblastus. The sequence continues at coordinate 4,171 of JBGTHU010000825.1, read as the reverse complement.
AGCAGTAAGCGTCATCGGATTCGAAACCGCAACCGGTTCCAATACGCAGCAAATCGATCAAGATGACTTGATCCACACCCAAGCCACAGGCACGATGCACCCATTCGGTCACAGGCGTATCCGTCAATTGATCGCCGCGAGAAATGGCTTTTCCACCGCACTGATCAATACTCATCACTGGTTCGATACCCAATGCGGCAACTTCCTCGATCCGTTTCAAATCCTCCCAACAACGGATCGTTTCGGAAGAAATAATCAACTTGACTTGATCGGTGGGTTGGAAATGTTGTTTCAAATTTTCTTGGTTGTCCGTACGCCACCAATCGGCATCAATCCAGAGCCTAAATCCCGCTGTAAGCAAATTGCGATAGACTTCCCAGTTCGGTTCAGCACCGGCAAAGGAGTCGATATCCGCCAGATAGAATGTGCGGCAACCGGTTTGACAATGAATCGCCTGGGCCACATCTTGAGGGCGACTACTGAGCGTCAATTTGGATTCAACAGGTTGGTATAAATCCCGCATTCCTCCGCTGGCCAAAACGACCTGTCCGATCATCATGTCCATCACGGGAATCAGTGGTTGGTAGCAAGTTTCTGGTAGCATGATCAAAACCTATGAGTTGTCAACAATGACTCCAAACACCTCGTACGCCTGAGCGAAATGTTCTTTCCATTGGTCCGGTTTGACCCGTGTACGACCCCGATAGAAGACCAGCATTCCTCCGTTCCCCTCCACTGAGATTCCTGGATGGTTTTCAAAATAGTTGAGAATTTCTGGACGCATGAATTCACGAATCGCCTCTTCATTAGATCCCTGCAATACAAACAGCTTGGAAAACGCGGGGTGGGAATCGAAGTCGATATCTTGGAAGCCAATCATGCTACCGATCCGATCAAAAAAATTCTCAGGGCGGATCAAAAAGTCAGGACAATTCAAGTTGGTTGAACTGATGGCCGCGATGGTGGCTCGATGCGTGCTTTTTTCTTTGCCGCTGCCGGTGGTATATTGGTAGTCGAAAAGTGCCAGATTGACTTCACCTGTCTCTCCCTGGATCAAATTTTTTAATTGGCGATCATAGCCTTGATTGAAGAGACTGAAAGTGGCCAATCGATCAAGCAATTCTGGGAAGCCAGCCGGATAAAATTCCAGCCCCAACTCCTGGGCTACCTCTTCCAAGCGACTGACACGTTTTTTTTCATTGACAGAATGCATCCAGGCGGCCAAGCCAATTGCCGCAAAGATAATGATCAAGATGGCAATGGGTATGATTGCTTCCAAGATTGTTTACCTTACCAAAGGAAGTGGGATGGAAGTAAAATAGGGATGGAACGGACAAAAATCGGCGAGTGGTCCGAAAAGCGTGGCCAAATTATCGCCGCAGTGTTTCCGTTTGGTTATCACTGGTGATGACTGCGGATGGTTGCATTAAATACGCCATCAAGTCGGACACCTGTTGGGGAGACAATTCATCCAGCAATCCCGCTGGCATCGCCGATACATCGCTGTCTCGCATCTCTTCAATGTCATCTTTTTCGATCCGAATACGAACGCTGTCACTGCGCAACAAGACATAACCGCCATCGGGCTGCTCAATGGCCATGCCCGCATGTTGATCGCCGCTTCGGGTCTGAATAATTTTACTCTGGTAGCGGTCAGAAATAAAGGCCGACGGCATCAAGAGTGCTTCGATGACTTCGCGATTGGAAAAACGCTGAGCCAAACGATTTAAATCGGGGCCCACACTGTTGCCAATCGTTCCGATTCGATGGCAATTGGCACACTGGACGGTGGTAAACAGTTCCTGTCCCTGGCGATGGTTCCCCAGGCCATTTTTCTCCAGATAAGCCGTCAATTGGCTGACCGTAAACCGTCCAGCTGGCTTTTCCGTTTCGAATTCGAGAGTCGGTTCTTGAGGGAATTCAGCCTGAAACCAACTTCGCCAATCTTCCAATTGAGCCATCCACTCAAACCCCGCGGCGGAATCTGTTTTCCTCTCACTCCAATTCTCCAACAATTTAATCGCTATCGGAGCCCCATTTCCCCGCATGCGATACCCCAGTTGAATCAAGTCGCGGAAGTACTCGGCTCCCACGGGTTGCCGATCGACCTTGGTCAAAATTTGGACGATCTCGCGACCGGTCAAGTCATCCAAATGCGGGATGCTGCTGACCAGATACGGCCAGTTCTCCTCGGCCGGCTGTTGAGCCAATCCGATGGCGATGTCATTTCGTCGAGAGGGTTCGTTAACCCACAGTTTACGCAGGTAATCCATCGCGTTGGGTGAACCATCTCGAGCCATCAAAGCGATGACGCCCAATCGCAATTGAGTGGAGGAGGCGTCCGAGCGGTCTTGTAGGGCTTGGTCAAGTTCCATAATCTGAGCGATCAATGTAGCTCCCAATTTTTCCGGCAACTTATAGAATGCGGCCACGGTTGCTGTTGGCCAGCGATCCCCGTTGTCCAAGACCAAATTAATTTCTTCATCGGTGAGTGTTTGCGAGACCTCTTCGATGGCGCGTTTGACATACAAATTGACTCCCGCACTGATTTCGGTGGTGCGGGCTTGCTCTAAGATTTCGATGATGGCCATACGAGCGGACGAATCGAGTTGCTCTCGGCTGAATTGAACATTCAAGGCCAAATGCAAACGATCGTTGATGTCGACAGAATTAGCTTTTAAGAAATCGTTCAGGCGCCCTTCCAGATTGCCAATTTTCAAAAAGCCCAGCAACCGCGCCAGGTCTTGGTTGACGATCGAATTACCCGAGGGGAATTCACTTCCGATTCGATCGATCAGTCCCGGAACCTTTTCCGATTCGACTTTACCTTGGGCCAATGCGATTTGGATCGTTCGCAGCAGATCGACAAAATCCGCATCACTGATAAAGCCATCCATCAGTTGGCTGGCCACAGCCAAAATTTGGTAGGCTCTCGGTAGTGTCGGTTCGGCATTCATAAGGGCCAACGAGGCATTGAAGAACAGTCGCCGATCCTCGGCTTGTATCCAATCCGCCTCCCATTGTTCAGTGGGAATTCGTTCCAACAACCGCCGGCCGACCATCGATTCAACTCGATCTCGCGACTGCAGCAGCGGCTTGAGGGCAGGTAGCTCAGGGTGTTGATCGGTTCTGAGATAGGCTTCCGCGGCGGCCAGCCGCACGCGCGGGTCTCTATCGCCAATCAACGTGGAAAGCAACTGAGACATTTTCGAGGAGGGAATCAAGCCGCAGATCACAGCAATTTGCTTTCGTACCAGCGGGTCGGCATCTAGAGCCAACTTGCCAAAAAAAGCGTCATCGGGTTCGCTGCCGAAGAGCACCATCAATTGCATGGCTCGAAAGCGAAAACGGGTGGGGTTACGGATTTCCTGAGCGACACCTTTTAAGGCGGTCTCCCATTCGTTACCTAAATTTCGTTTCAGTTCAGCGATACTTTGCCGGGCCCAGGCGGAATTGGGTTGTGGATGACGGATGACCTTGGCCAAATCGGATTCGAAGGTCAACACATCCGCAGGGATCTGGCCCTTCCAGACGGCGCGGAATAATCCTCCCGATGTTCCCCGACCTCCTGTGCAGAAATAGAGCCCACCGTCTTCTGCCACAGCCATATCGCAAACATTCAATGGCTTGCCCGACAGAAAAACCTCGGTTTTAGCCACGTAGCCAGCGCCGCGTGGTTCTTTAATTAACGCTCGAATTTCCCCTTCGGACCAATCGGCCAAAAAAATCGTGTCATGATAACGTGCCGGAAACAGATAGTGCTGATACAACACCGCCCCCGTTGGCGATCCTCGGCCGGTTTCACAAAGGGCTGGATTTTGATCCAACCAATGCAGGGCAAAGTTTGACCAACCGCTGCGCCACCCCATTTCGGCTCCCGCAGCTACATGGTAGACGTTGTTGGAGCGATACCAAGGAGCCCCCACATCAGACTCCATGTCGCTATCATGAATGAACAAGTCTCCCCATGCATTGAAGACCAAATCGTAGGCGTTCCGAATCCCACCGGCGAAACGTTCCACTTTTTTACCGTCGACTGTCATGCGGATGATCGTTCCCCCCGGAGCTTTGATGCCCATGGCGTGACCACCTGGATCTTCATAACGGGGCACAAGATCTCCTTCATACCAATGGCGGAAAGGGCTGCTATCAGCAACGGATTCAACCACTC
>JBGTHU010000824.1:0-3698 GCA_041745975.1 Mariniblastus sp. | reverse complement strand
GACGGATCGGCACCAACAAAACCAGTACAATTCAATGACATCCGCGGACACCCCAAACGAATATCAAGTCGTCGCCAGAAAATATCGACCGCAATCATTTCAAGGACTGATTGGGCAATCCCATATCAGCACGGCCTTGTCCAATGCAATTAATCAAAATCGCATTGGACACGCGTATCTGTTTACTGGAGCAAGGGGAGTTGGCAAAACCTCATCGGCTAGGATTTTTGCCAAATGCCTGAACTGTGTTGGCGGGCCGACAATCGAACCGTGTAATGAATGCGATCTCTGCCACGCGATTTCAATTGGTGAGGATGTCGACGTATTAGAGATCGACGGAGCCAGTAATCGTGGCATTGATGAAATTCGTCAATTGCGTTCGAATGTCTCGATCCGTCCCAGTCGTGGCCGGTTCAAGATTTATATCATCGATGAAGTTCATATGCTGACCACGCCGGCCTTCAATGCATTGCTAAAAACATTGGAAGAACCACCGGCTCACGTTAAATTTATATTCTGTACCACCGATCCCCATAAGATTCCGATCACGGTGCTGTCCCGCTGCCAGCGGTTTGATTTTTCGCCGGTTCAAACAGCCGAAATTGCTCAGTCGTTGGCAAGTATCGCAGCGACGGAGGGTGTCGACACTGACCCGGACGCCGTCATGCTGTTGGCTCGGCGAGCCAACGGATCGATGCGCGATAGCCAATCGCTGTTGGAGCAACTTTTTTCATTCTGTGATGGGCGGATCACGGTAGCATTGGTGAACCAATTGCTGGGAACGGCGGATACCGGACGAATTTCCCAATTGGCCGCCGCTTTGATTCAGGGGCAGGCTGCCCAATCCGTGGGGCTGATCAATCAAGCCACATTGGAGGGCGTTGATGCGGGACAGTTTGCTCGTCAATTGCTGGGCTACTTTCGCGATTTAATGGCGATAAAAATCGGCTGCGATCAAGATACATTGCTTTCGTGTACTTCCAGCGAAATCGCTGAATTGCAGGTATTGGGCCAGCGGACGGGGTTGGAAACAATCTTGAGCATGATGCAATTGATTGATGCGGCAATCGTCAAGATGCAACATAGCTTGCATGCCCGCACGTTGCTGGAGATGGCTGCCGTCAGAATTTGCAGTTTGGAAAACCTAGATTCGCTGGCTGATCTGGTCGATCAACTGGCTACCGCAAAGGATTTTTCTAAAAAAAAAAATAGTTGAGGGCTCGCCACCCGCCCAAGCAATCAAGTCTGACGCGATCAAGGAAGATCACCCATTCTTGTCGCCACATGCCTCCTTTTCTCCGTCAACTGCGAACGCCAGACTGCCGGTAGCGACCGGTTCGGTGGTTGTCGGGGCCGAACGACACGTGGTCAGCGGCATCACGCCCAACCCCGAGACAGCGGTTACCTCGCTGGCCGTTGGTCCCCCTCCCAAAAAACAGACCTTGTCCCATTCGACCATCTTGGCGTCGGCAACCAACAATCAAGCCGCGCCAGCCGACAATGCGGACCAAAAAGAATCGGCTGATGAATCCTTACCGCAGTTGACCGCTTGCTGGAAACAAATGGTCGATGAGTTCGGGGGATTGACAGCCGAGATGTTGGCCGATTATGAATCGTTGGCATGGGCCGGGGAAAACCGAGTCATTACGACGCTTAAAGACGACTACAAAATTCAAGAATGTAGCAAACCAGAAAAAAAGAAAAGGGCCGAAACTTTGTTTTCAACGGCAATTGGACGAAATATAAAAATTGAATTTAGAGTGTCCGCCCAACGGAGCAATCGAGTGAAAGAGATCGCTCCCAGATTGTCGCGAGCCCAAGAATTGCGTACGCTTCAGGAGAATGAATTTGTGCAGGAAGCCATGGCGTTATTGGACGCAGAGATCGTAAATTTTTATCGTCCCCAAACAAACCCGAGATAGTAAGCCCAGCGACGAATAAAAATCTATCCATCTATTGTCGAGTTATGGAAGTTGTCGGCACTTTCAGGCTAGAAGTCGTTACTTGCCGCTCACCAAAACTCCAGATTTTATTTTATAACTTAACGAATAAATAACAGGAAGAAATAATGTTCAAAGAACTGAACGCCATGGCGTCCTTATTCAAGCAAGCCCAGACCATTGGCCCCAAAATGGAAGCTGTGATGGCCGAATTGAAAGACAAACAGGTCAAGGGAGAGGCGGGCGGCGGGATGGTCCGGGTTTCCGCAGATGGACTGGGACAAGTACTACAAGTTGAATTTGATCCGATCATCATAGACAAAAACGACTGGGAAATGGCCAGTGTGTTATTGCCAGCCGCTATTAACCAGGCAGTGTCTAAAGCAAAACAACTGCACGTAGAAGCCATGAAAGATGTCACGGGGGATCTAGCCTTGCCAGAGAATATGGAAGATATGCTAAAGAATTTTATGGGCAAGTCGTAACTGGATTGGAAAAATATTCAAAAACATGAATAGAAACGTATTAGACAAGTCAATTGGACCCGTTTATTGGACCCATTAATCGGTCGAACGAATTACAGAAAAGAATGATTGAGAGAAACCGATGGCAGAAATATCCGAATCCGTTAACCGCCTGATCGCTCAACTCTCTAAACTGCCGGGAATTGGACGTAAGTCCGCCGAACGAATCGCCTATCATTTACTCAGAGTTCCAATCAGCGAAGCGATCGAGCTATCCGATGCAATTCGCGACGTTCGACAAAATGTTCACTATTGTAAAGCATGCTATAATTTAGCAGAGCAGAACCTGTGCGCAATTTGCCAAGACGCCCGCAGGGATCAGCGATTATTGTGCATCGTCGAACAACCTCGGGACTTGATGGCTATTGAGCAATCGGGAAACTATTACGGCCTATATCATGTTCTGTTAGGTAGAATCGCTCCCTTGGAAAACATCGGGCCAGATCAATTGACCATTGATTCGTTGCTGGCACGGATTTCCGAGAAAGGGTTTGATGAAGTGATCATGGGAACCAATCCGAATGTCGAAGGGGATGGAACGGCGTTATACCTTTCCAACGTGCTATCATCTTTTCCAACCAAGATCACTCGACTGGCACGTGGAATTACCACGGGTAGCAATTTGGAATATACTAATGGAGAGATTTTGGCGGACGCATTGATGGGGCGGCAGCCAATCCAATCCTAAATTTAATTAAGGATCATCACAAACAAGATGAAAATCACCTTCGGACAAAATCTGTCGCTTAAACAGAACCAAACGATGGCTCCGCGGATGATCCAGTCGATGGAGATTTTGCAACTTGCCCAAGCCGATTTAGAAAACCGGATCGAGCGAGAATTGATCGAAAATCCAGTATTGGAACGAGAATCAGAGAGTCAGAGCAACGCCGACGATGAGGACTCGCGGCCCCAAGAAAAAGAGACCAAGGATGTCGAGGAAAAAGAGTTAATTGTTGAAGAATCCGCTGGCAGTGAAGACGACTTCGAGCGTTTATTGAATCTTGATAAGGACATTCCTGATTTTTTCGATGGCCCACGCCCGTCTTCGAATCGCGTCCAAGAGCAACTCGATCGCCAGCACGATTTAATGTCGAACTTGGTCAATCGGGAGGAAACACTGCAGGAATATTTAATCGCTCAATTGCACGAAATGGACCTCGACACAGATCTTTTGGCCATGTGCGAGCGGATCATTTCTTTCTTGTCCCCAGTCGATGGCGGTCGTTTGAAT
>JBGTHU010000823.1:0-3680 GCA_041745975.1 Mariniblastus sp. | reverse complement strand
TGAGGAAAGCGCCTTGAGTGCGTGCCAGCGGAAGGCGGGTTCCTTTTCGGCGACAAAACGCAGATGTTCAATCCCGTCGGATTCACCCTGATACGCCAGTGCCTGAGCCGCATAAAATTTGACTTCTAAATCGTGATGCCTCATCGCCTGTTTTAAGATGGGAATACCGTCTTTTCCAATCGCTTCCAATTGGATTGCCGCCAGTTCGGATGTTTCTGGTTCCATCAACTGGCTCTCCAGAGTCTCCATGCGCTGCAAGCGGAGAGAAGCGGTTTCAGAATGCACAATATTGACTACGACTTGAAGGTAGCGTCCAATATTAAAGCGATAATCATCCGGCATTTCCAGGGTAATGAATTGATCCGACTTGGGCTCGGCAACCCCATGGCGTCCAGCGCGATTGCTGTAAGAGAATCTCGAGTTAATGGCTCTGGCAACGGCAATGGAGAGCGGGGTAGAAGCCAATTTCGGGTTGAGCATTAAGCCAAAGTCACGATCTGTCTGAACTGTGCCGCCACCGAGCAGGTAGCCATGCAACTGATGCGACGCATCTTGACGCGTTTCAAACAAAGCGTCGATCAGGATTCGTCCTGATGCCGTCGCAACCGCGTGGCCTTGTTCAATCGATCGTCCGGCTTTTTCCATGGGGCGAAGAACCGACTTGGCCACATTTCCATGTTCCAGACTGGACGCTTCGGTAGTGCGCATCGTACCGACTTCCACGTCAAATTTGTCTCCTTTTCTGGCACCGGGTGGGATCAGCCCTTTCAGCAATACCAGTTCGGTATCGGCTCCGGCGAGCAATGCTTCGATGTTCGTGTCCAGTTGTTGGCTGCGGAGCTCTTTAAGCAGATGGTCGCGTTGTCCACCTGGCTTGGGATCGCTGCCGGTTTCTCGTAATCCGAATGCTAGCCCAATCCCTTCGGCTTTTGAATAGTTGATTCCATAAACGGTACAAACATCCGTGATCAATTCAATTTTTTTCTTGCCGCGATCACCGGCGATCGGGATCGATGCCGAATCCACTCTGGAAGTTGGCGAATTGAAAAAGGTTTTGCAACCGCCGAGTGTGGTTGTGGTGGCCATTGCCATTGCCGCTAAAACGGAACGACGATCAAGCCTCAAATCGTCAAACAACTTCCCTGTCAATCCAACTGATTCAGAGCAGGTGATGACGTTTTGTTGTTTTGTCGCAACGGCGCTGCATTCTCTCTTGTCAGATTCAACGGCTTGATTTTGATACTCGGTAGTCAAGCGATCGATCGCAACGGATAGTTCGGCCATGCAATTGTGCTTTTGAGGTTGATTCAGTTGATCCATCGTTGAATATGCCTTCATGAAAACGTACAGTTCCGCATCCCGCTGAACTAATTTGCAGCTTGCCAAATTTGGCGGATAAACTCTCGAGCGTTAGCGTCTCCTTGAGAGAGTTTTGGAGATTAGAAAAGATATTTTGTGAGGTCAATGTCATTTGACCTTGCTATTACAGTTTTCCCAAGCGGCATGATCAGCTTGAGCCGATTCAATCCCTGGCGAAGAACCGCTGAATTCCTTTTTATCGTTATTTTTAGCTAATTATTGACTGGGCAATGACCGATGTGAATGAGACGTAGCGTTAGATACTTGCCTAAGTCAGCCCTGGGTAAATTGGTTCGACGGGTGTCGAACGATGCTATCAGCCAACCCGATCAATGTCATAAAAATTAAAAAAAATTTACTAGCGTGTAAATTATTCATTGACGCTTTGATCCGGTTTTTGCTATTTAGAATCCCAACACGGCTGGTTCTTTATCGATCAACAGGGATCGGCTAAGGGACATTACCTTTATGGGTAAGCCGAATTGAATTGCGAAACCATCACGGAGGATTGAATGGCGACAACGGTTGCTCAACAGGAAGAGATTCTCGAAGTCTGGAAAAAATACAAGCCGGATTGTACAGACGTTAATCTGAGAAACATACTGATGGAACGATATTTTCCATTGGTAAAGTATAACGGTGAAAAAATCTGGCAACGTTTGCCTGACGGTGTCGAATTGGACGATTTAATTTCGGCCGGTGTGTTCGGGTTGATGGATGCCATCGACGCCTTTGATATGGAGCGAGGGGTTAAGTTCGAAACTTATTGCGTCCCCCGAATTCGAGGCGCGATGCTGGATGAATTGCGAACCATGGACTGGGTTCCCCGGTTGGTTCGTTCTAAAGCCAGCAAAATTAACGCCGCCACGAAAAAAATGGAAGCCAAATTTGGACGGGCTCCCACGGTTAACGAACTGGCGGAAGAACTTGAATTGTCCGTTCAAGAAACTGAAAAAATGATCACCGAAGCTAATGCCGTCGGCTTGGTGAGCTTGACCAAAAAATGGTACGAAACGGACAGCTACAAAGATGTCCGCGAAATCGACATTTTAGAGGATAAACGGGGTGAAGATCCCACTCGGCGAATCCAAAAAAATGACTTGATGAGACTCGTCACTAAAGGGCTTAACCGCAACGAAAGACTGATCATTATTCTTTATTATTATGAAGAACTGACCATGAAAGAGATCGGTTTAACGCTGGATTTAAGTGAGAGCCGCGTCAGTCAAATGCACAGTAGCATCGTTCAGAGACTACAAGAGCAATTGGGCAAACGCCGTATCGAATTTAATTAAAGCGAATTGCGTTCTCCGGCTCGATTCGTTTCCATCATCGCCCCTTGGAATTCAATCCAAAGGGGCGTTTTTCGTTCACTTTCCCGATCCTAAGCGATCCCGATCCATCATGGCGACTGTACTGATTACGCGTCCCGTTTCGCAAGCCACTGACTTGCAACACTTACTTCAGCAACGGGGGCTCGACACCATTTGTTATCCCGTGATTGCAATTCAACCTCCCCAACAGTGGTTGGAAGCGGACGCCGCAATCGATCAGTTGGGTCAATTTGATTGGTTGATTTTTGCCAGTGTCAATGGTGTCCGTTTTTTTTTGCAACGCTGTCAACAGCGGACAGGTTCGATCGATGTTGCGCGCGGTTGCCAAATCGCTGCGATTGGTCAGCGAACCACCAGCGAACTGCAGACTTTTGGATTGAACGTGGATTTGAGTCCACCGCAAGCCGACAGCCAAGGACTCGCCCAGGCCCTAATCCAGCGGATTTCACAGGAGACGCTTTTATTGATTCGAGGAGATCGAGGAAGTCGAGTGTTAGCGCAAGGACTGGCAGTCGCATCGATAAATTTCCGAGAAATTGTGGTCTATCGCAGCATCGATTTATTGGCGGCTGACCCATCAATTGTCGACTTGTTGACACGGGGAGAGATCGACTGGGTCACCGTGACCAGCAGTGCGATCGCCCGTAATGTCGCGCGTTTGTTTGGAGATGCCCTCAAACTGACTCGATTGGCAAGTATCAGCCCAACCACCACTCAGCAATTATCGGAGTTGGGATATCCTCCCGCGGTGGAAGCGACTCGGTTTGATATGCAGGGAATCGTAGCAGCGATTTGCAGCCAACAAAACTGATCCGCAGTCGCTCAAAATTTAAGATTTGCATCGATCGTTTTCGGATCGGATTGATGAAGATACAAGTCTATCTTTTGCGCCAAAGAGGAATCGACTTCTCCCTTGACGGTTTCCAATAAACCTTCCAGTTCATCCATCCGTTGTTGCCGTCGATGAATCAGATCGGCTATCCAGCG
>JBGTHU010000822.1:0-3995 GCA_041745975.1 Mariniblastus sp. | reverse complement strand
CTGGAGTGTTACAAATTTTTTCCCCCAAGTAGCCGTGTGTTTCTAGGACGGTTTTCAATTAGCCGCATCTTTCCAGGACCGCTTCAACAAATTATATTTCTATTTGCTGGCGACTCGCCCATTCATATGAACATCTCTCTGAGCCCCAACAGTCTGAAAAAAATATGCTTTCCAAACGTTGTGCCTTCCTTTCGATGGAAGACACCAGTGGCTTTTTTGTTTACGATACGCTTACTTATGAACCGCTGGCGGAACTGGGATGGGAAGTGGAAGCCGTTCCATGGAACCGGCCAAACGTGAATTGGTCGGCATATCAGGCCGTAGTAATCCGATCGACGTGGGACTATCAGAACGATCCAGCAGGGTTCATTGAAGTCTTGGAGCAAATCGATCTAAGCGGCTGCAAGTTGTTCAATCCGTTGGAGATTTGCCGCTGGAACATGGAAAAAGGTTACCTGAAGGATCTTCAGCGAAAGCAAGTTCCGGTTGTCCCCACGCTTTGGCCCGCCTCGTTAAATGAACAAGTACTATCTGAAGCTTTTCGACACTTCGCAGTTGAGCAGGCCGTCGTCAAACCAACCATTGGAGCCAATGCCGATGATACGTTTGTACTGACCAAAGACAATCCCAGCGAGTGGGCCGTTCCGTTTTCAATTTTCCAAAATCGCCCGTTGATGCTGCAACCCTTTTTGGAATCCATCCAAACAGTCGGGGAATTTTCACTATTTTATTTTGGTGGACAATATAGTCACACCATCCTCAAAATGCCGAAGTCGGGCGACTTCCGCGTCCAGGAAGAACACGGAGGGGTGATTCGAGCGACTGAACCCTCCGCTGATCTACTGCAGGTAGGGCAGCAAGCGATTGATCAACTGGGGGAAAAACTGTTGTTTGCTCGCATCGATTTAGTACAATGGCAAAATCAATTTCATTTAATCGAAGCGGAACTAATCGAACCTTCGCTATACTTTGGTTACGCGCCCGATTCGGCTGCAATGTTTGCCCGCACCCTCAACCAGATGGCACGCCCTACCGCGTTGCCGTCTCGAAAATCGCTTTAACATGACCCTTCAAGTTTATCCGGATACTGCTAAACTTTTTCAGAAAAGGGGTCAGGCTCTTGGGTCGAGGCGGCATCGCTCGCTTATGTTTGTGATGGCATGCCTTGTTCTGGTGGCTGCCTTTTGGGGGCAAACCGTGAAGGTGTTCGCAGTCCAGCAACGGTCTGATCAAGCATCATGGCAGCGAAAGCAGATTCCGTTATTGGAAGTCAATTCAGAACGGACGCGGGCGATGGGGATTCGCCAATTGGAAAGCCGCCATTTGATTTTGTACACCGATCTTGCACCATCGAACGATGTTGATCAGTTACCGCTGGCGATCGATTTAGCAGTCGATCAATGGGCCAATTTTTTCGGTGTACCTCGAAGTGCAACGAATGAGTGGCAACTGCAGGCGTTTCTGATTCAAGATGTCAATCGCTTTCGTCAAGCCGGATTGCTTCCTAATGGCTTGCCTGATTTTCCTGCCGGCATCAATCGAGGGAACAACATTTGGCTTTACTCCCAACCCGGTGAGTATTACACTCGGCACTTGTTATTGCATGAAGGAACCCATGCCTTTATGGAAGCCTTTCTAGGTGGAGTCGGTAGCCCTTGGTATGCTGAGGGAATGGCGGAGAAAATGGGGTTGCACCATTGGTACCAGGAAACCGAGGGGGACGAAAATGCTCTGCCTCGCCTGTCGATTAATTTCCGCGTTGAAAATTCCGGTCAAGTCCCGCACTGGGGAAGAGTCAAACTGATTCGCGGCGATTGCCAACAGGAGCAAAGATTGTCGCTGGAGGAGGTACTGCGATTACCCCCTAACGCCTTCCGTGAGGCTCGGTTTTATGGCTGGGCTTGGGCCGCTTGCGAGTTTTTGGCGACTCACCCCAGCAGCCAGGAAGTGTTTGCCAGTTGGAGCCAGCAACTGAATCGATCTAGTCCGGCATTTGATCAATTGGTCAAAACGTCTCTGCAGTCAAACTGGAATAATTTGGTTCGTGATTGGGAATTGTTCATCGACGAGATCGATTATGGCAGCGACGCGCGTGCCGCTCATGTCGCGCCGGCCAAAAAAAACGACCCCGTCCCACTGGAGGGCCAGAGTCCGAGGGACCAGAATCTATGCTACCGGATATCGTCATCGCTGGCATGGCAAATCACCAATATTCAATTACAACCCGGTACGTCAGTCCACGTAAAATGCCGCAGTCGTTTCCAAGTCGGTCACTCATTGATCGCAGGACAGTTGATCCCCTGGGAATCTACCGCCAATGGAATTACACTGCACTATTATCGAGGCCGACCGCTGGGACAATTGCTGGTGGGAACGATCGATGAATCAGCCGCTAAAGTGGACGCTCAAATCGAAGGCTTGCGAGATTATCAAGCCCTGGGAACTTCCGGAGTGTTTACCGCTACTCGTCCTGGTCGCGTATGTTTTCGAATTAATGAGTCTCCCGCCCGCATGAATGATAATCAAGGCGACTTGGATTTGGAGATCCAGATTGTACAATGACTAATTGCCCGAGAACGACAACACTAACTCAAACGAATTGAATTGATGAATCACTTACAGCAAAACGATCCCGACATCTGGCAATTAATTAGCGAGGAAGCCCATCGACAAAGGGATGGACTGGAAATGATTGCCAGTGAAAACTACACCAGTCCCGCGGTGATGGAAGCGGTCGGTAGTATATTGACCAATAAATATGCTGAGGGTTATCCAGGACGACGTTACTATGGTGGTTGCGAAGTAGTCGACCAAGTGGAGAATTTGGCTCGGGAGCGAGCCAAACAGTTATTCGGTGCCCAGTTCGCCAATGTGCAACCCAACTCTGGTTCGCAAGCCAATCAAGCGGTCTATTTGGCGGCGCTGGAGATCGGGGACACGGTACTCGGTTTCGATCTGGCCCACGGTGGCCACCTGACCCATGGGATGCATCTGAATCTATCGGGCAAGCTGTACAATTTTGTGCATTATGGCGTATCGGCCGCCGACCACCGCATCGATTTTGATCAAGTTGCTCAGTTGGCACGGCAACACCGACCCAAAATGATCGTTGCCGGCGCGAGTGCCTATCCGCGAGAAATCCCTCATGCAAGATTCCGCGAAATCGCCGACGAGGTCGGTGCGTTGTTGTTCGTAGACATGGCCCACTATGCTGGTTTGGTCGCTGCAGGCGAGCACGACAACCCGGTCGAAGTCGCCGATTTTGCGACGACCACCACTCACAAAACATTGCGAGGCCCTCGTGGCGGTTTGATAGTTTGCAAAAAAAACTGGGCCAAAAAAATCAACTCGGCTGTTTTCCCCGGCATGCAAGGAGGACCATTGATGCATGTAATCGCTGGTAAAGCGGTCTGTTTTGCTGAAGGTTTACAGCCTGAATTCAAAACGTATGCCCGACAAGTTAAGTCCAATGCCGTGGCGCTGGCAGAGAGATTGCTGGAGGGGGACTTAAGATTGGTCAGCGGTGGCACTGACAACCACTTGGTACTGTTGGACGTGACCAGTGCTGGGATCGGTGGCAAGCACGCCGAGGAATTACTGGGTACCTGCGGAATCACCGTGAACAAAAACATGATCCCCTTCGACGCTCGCCAACCAATGGACCCCAGCGGTATCCGAATTGGCACACCGGCTCTGACGACACGCGGAATGGGGGTCGATCAGATGCAGCAAATCGGTGATTGGATCGTTCGCATTTTGAAAAATCCTGATGACCAAGTTCTGGCCAATGATATCCGACAACAGGTCAGTGATCTCTGTTGTCATTTTTCCGTACCTGCTAATTCGACGGCCTCTATCAGCCTGCACGTTTAGTTTTGGGTTCGAAATCGTCGCCCGACACCGGAGATGTCGCCCGACTTCGGAGATGTCGCCCGACTTCGGAGATGTCGCCCGACTTCGGAGATGTCGCCCGACTTCGGAGATGTCGCCCGACT
>JBGTHU010000821.1:0-4779 GCA_041745975.1 Mariniblastus sp. | reverse complement strand
AGCGGACGATTACCTGTTTTGGCAAAGCGCTCCGAGACGCCAAGGTCGCAGTACATCAAATCGATGATTTGGTTTTGGTCGGTGGTTCAACTCGCATTCCCATGGTGGCCGATCGACTTCGCGATCAATTTAAGCTCCAACCAAGCCGCTGTGTCGATCCCGATTTGGCGGTAGCTCTGGGAGCGGCCGTCCAAGCCGCCATGCTTCAAGGAGAGAATGTCGGGCCCGTCTTGGTCGATGTCTCCACACACACACTGGGCATCGAGGCCGTTGTCGAAATGAGTTTTTCCGGACCGAATCTGGCTTTCGTACCTATCATTCATCGTGGCAGCCCCTTGCCGGCACGCTACCAGGAATCCTTTGCTAAAATGTTTTCAGAACAAGAACAGGTCGAAGTTAATATCTACCAAGGTGAACATCGGGAACTCGATCGAAATACACTGATCGGCACCTTCGCTATCGATGTGTCCGGTGAAGAAGAAACAGATCGAAAAATTGTCGTTGGATTCGATTTGACTCTGGATGGCGTATTGAAGATTACCGCCGTTCATTCCGCTTCAGGCCGAACGGAGGAATTGGTGCTCAATAATGCCCTCACACAACTGTCGGCGATTGAACGCGAGGCCGCCGCATCTCGGTTGTCGGCATTGTTCGATGACTCAGATCAATTGACCGATCTTTCTGATTTGCAATCCGCCACAGTGGCAGGACGAGTGCTTGATGGCCAACCGATGGATGGGAGCATTGACATTGAATTCGATGAACTCCCTTGCAGTGAATTTCATGACGACCAACGGCTTGATGCAGGCCACGCCGGTACCCCCCAACCAACCGCTCAACTATTGGAAAAGGCGCGCGAGCGTTTCCCCCAAACGGTTACTTTGTTGGAACGGGCAGATGAAATCAAGAAAAAAATGCAGGGCGAAGACGCGGACGACCTCGATTCCTTGCGAACTCGACTGTACGACGCTTTGGCCGACGACGATGCTGATACGATTGAAATCTTGACGGCTGACCTCGATGACTTGCTGTTTTATGTTCAATGACGGAGGATCAGCAATTCAACCAACGACTCCATCACCCAACCCAACCGAATTTTCCGATTCGGATTCGGTTAGGAAGCCAATACCAGCATTTTGTTGCCCGGTTTGTCGTGCCAAGCAGGAATTGTCCAACATCTGCCGTCGCTGTACCGCCGATTTGACACTGGCCGTCAAAATTCGGCAACGTTTGGCCTATCTGTTGACTTTGCCATTGACTTCCGGTGTTCGAGCTGAAATCGCCAGTTTGTCACCTAATTTGGTCAGAAGCGGAACGGCGCAAGCCGTCCGGTCAGAAGGCGGAACATCGCGAGTAATCCGGCCAGAAGCGGAACGGCGCTAATAATCCGGTCTGAAGGTGGAACGGCGCGAGCCGTCCGGTATCCCCAAAAACCGGACGGCTTGCGCCGTACCGCTGGAATCAAATTCGGTGGCCGCAGACCACATGATAGTTTCCACTGGGAAAGGACTCCAAGTCCTCAAATTCTTGCTGCATTGCCAATTCGAACCATTCCGGTTTTTGGGTGACGACCAACAACGCTCCACCGGATACCAGTTTATCAGTGGCAACCCGCAAAAAGTGTTGCGAAATTTGATGGTTACCAAAATAAGGAGGGTTGGCCAAAGCGATATCAAACTTCTCCGTATCCAACAATTTACCATCCGCGTTCAAGATTCCTCGTACGTTGCTCAATCCATTGAGTTGGGCGCCGGCAATCAGGCACTCAATCGACCGCGCATTCGAATCGATGCCAACTACTTCAACCTCGGTACAAAACGCACTGGCCAATGAAAGGCAACCACTGCCGCAACCGATATCGAGCACGCGATCGTCGGCGGTAACTTCACAGGCATTGAGTAGCTGTCGAGTTCCCGGATCGAGACGGCGATGCGAGAAGACACCGGGGCGGGAGATCGCTTGAATTAGCCGATCTCGGTCTCGAAAAACGAACTGACAACTAAAATCACGTTCCCGTTTTAAGTCACCTTGTTTTCGGCCCCAGTAAACGCAACCTTGATCACGACGGTCGTTTCGCACTTTGGGAAATACCGCCTGCATTTGTTCAAGCAGCCATTTATCCTTGGGATTATCAACGGCAACGATTAAGGTTCCCCCTTCATCGAGCCGCAGATAGGCTTGCTGAATCAATTCCCGCGTCAATTCGGCTGGGCTATTTTTCAAGACCGGCAACATTATCAATTGGCAGTCAACCACTGGCAAATCGGCTTGGCAGCGAATTTCTGGTAAACGGAGAGGCACCGCAGGAGCCGGAACGGTGCGGGCTTGTTGCTGCCAAGTCTCTTGCACTAAGTTCGACTGGAACAAGTCCATAAACCAGGCTGTGACGTTTGCCTGAGGATAACGATTTGCCAAATGTATCGCCACTTGGGCTCGACCGGGCGAGGCGACCAAAGCCTGAGAAAAATCAACGGGTGGCTCGGTGTCGATCAGCATTTGTTCGCTGATCAAGGGCCTGATCATTTCCTGTGAATAAGGAAGGGAAACAAGGGGGCGTTCCAAGGGGTTACCTATGCAATAAATAATGAATTATTAGGTTTTGTCTATAAACAGGGCAGACCCTCTTTGAGAATCAAAGGGGTTGGCCCTTGTAAAGGTCAACTCCTAGGAGTCGGTCGATGGAAACCACGGATGTCGATATAATCCATTTGAGCAGCGATAGCGGCGCGGACTCCCAGGTCTGAATCTTCGTAAACCAGACAATCCGCTGGCGGGACATTAAGCCTCGTAGCGGCCTCCAAAAACACATCGGGTTCCGGTTTATGCCGGGCAGTGTCCTCGGCAGTTACCAGCACTGAAAACAGCTGACGCACCCCAATTTGAACCAATTGTTGTTCAATAATATCGCGAAATCCGCCGCTGGCAACCGCCATTGGTTTCTTTCCAAAAAAATAATGAGCGACCTCCACGACATCAGGAATCGGTTTCAAGCTGTCCAGTACGGACAAAAACGCCTCTTCTTTTTGTCGAGCGGCTAACTCCACATCGACCTGCTTCCGTTGCTCACTGGCCAGCAAGCTGACAATTTTATCGGACGGCATGCCGCCCAGCTGATAGAAACGATCCTCAGTAAACTCGATTCCCCAGTCATCCATTGTCCGCCGCCAAGCGTCGTAATGGAGGGGCATCGAATCGGTCAAGGTGCCGTCACAATCAAAAATAAGGGCTTCGTATTCTTTGGTGGGAAATGCAGGATTCATTCATTTTTTTAAAAAAGGTAACCGTTCAAGGGCAGGAAGGGAGGTTGAGGCTCCTGCCGAAACAATTCTATAGCAAATGTTTAAGCAGTTCTTGTCTCGGCAGGAGCCTCGACCTCGCTCCACAATTCGCCGATTCGGTGAGGCGAAAAATACCCGTGAACCGTAACAAAAAAGGTAGCCAACCACGAATATCTTTCTCCTCGTTAAATCGATGAAAATGACGGAGAGGAGGCGTTATGTAGGATGGGCTTCCAAGACCGTCCTGCGGATTGTTGCATTTGTTGCTTACAAAAGCGGTTCTGATGCCGGCCAGAGGGGCAAGGGAACCGAATTTCTCCAGCCCCGCGTCGAGTAGAACCTCAGTTCAGCTTAATTCAGCTTAAATATCCTAGATTTGTGAATAGCTAGCTGGTGTGAGCACCAAGTTTGTTATCCCGCTGAGTATTTTCTCATTAGCGTACTCTTCCATCGCACTCAATTGCTTCCATTGGGGATCCGCAAGGAATGTTTTCCAAGCCTCGTTTTGATGTTGCTCGCTTTCAAAACCCAACATGTAGGTCAGGTTGGGTATCTTCGATCCAACTAACGCTTCTCCAAAGAAGACCGGGTTCAGACCGACTCGACGAAAGATTTCGATCTCGCCCGCATCGTTAAACATCTCGATCTTCTTTTGGCCGGTCTTGACACTGGGGCTTTGATAGATCCGCAACTGAAAGATTCGCCCCGGGGATTTGACAGGTGTCTCCAATTTTGGCATCCCGGCAAAGGCGTAAAACAAGGAGCTCTCCAGCCGTTGGTAAGCAGGCCGTTCGGCGGGCTGATCGAGCCATTGGGCGCCTCGCTGCAGAAACGTTTCGTCAACGCCCAGTTTCTGGGTAAGGGTCGCGACCGACTCGATCGACGGGTGCGTCAACAACACGTGAACATTTTTGAGTTCTTTTCCAGTTTCCGTATCCTCTTCATCCCCGGCAGAGTAAAACACGCCAACGGGCGAGATCCCTAAGCGGTTCAACGCTGGAATCGCAGCCTCTTCAGCAAACCGGTCGAAAGCCTGTCGTTGTGCTTCAGTTTCCAATCCGTAGGTTCGCAACTCATAGTAGTCGCGAGATTGATTGGCGATGGTTTGATCTGCCGAGGCGTTTTGTATCAAAGGCAGGGCACTCATGGCACTTGAAGCCACTAAAAATTCTCGTCTTTGCATTGCGTTTCTCCGGAGCTTTGGGGATTTTTTTGATTCGTCTCATGAACAGTTGCGGCAAAACAACCTGGCCACCGCCGCTTCCATTCATCGGTTGTGGCCCGTTCGAAAAAAATGGAACGTATTCAGTTGGCAGACCCCAAGATTTCCAAAGCGAAATGCAAGTTCAAGGTTCCATTTTTTTGGGGGATCATCCATAGTTTATCTTGGATGACTATCGAACACAAGCACGCCGAATTTATGCTAGTGGACGAACAAGACAATGCGATCTACCCCTGTCGCTCGTCGAAATCATAGGTGCAACTGACATACAACAGGTGG
>JBGTHU010000820.1:0-2364 GCA_041745975.1 Mariniblastus sp. | reverse complement strand
CAATTGTTGGAGGATCGGAACTTCCCATTTCAATCCATTTCGTTTTTAGCTTCACCTCGATCCGCTGGACAGAAAATAATTTTTCGAGGTGAAGAACACCGCGTGAAAGTCCTGGAACCGGATGCCTTTAATGAAATCGATCTTGTCATCGCCAGCACCCCCGATGAGGTAGCTGCCGAGTTTGTTCCTTGGGCGGTGCAGCGAGGGGCGGTGGTGATTGATGAAAGTGGTTATCATCGCATGCGGGAGGATGTCCCGTTGGTGGTCCCCGAGGTCAATGCCGCAGCGATCAGTTCTCATCAAGGGATAATCGCCAGTCCCAATTGTAGTACCACCCAAATGGTGGTTGCCATGAAACCGATTCACGATGCCGCTCGAATCAAGCGAGTGATCGTATCGACCTATCAGGCAACCAGCGGTGCAGGCGTCAATGGCCAACAAGAACTGATCCGAGGAACAACAGCCGCATTGGATCATCAAACTTATGATTATCAGACGTTCCAGCATCCAATCGCGTTCAATTTAATTCCTCAAATCGGTTCGCTGAAAGGGAAGGGGTATACTTCCGAAGAGATCAAAATGGTGTTGGAAACACAAAAGATTTTCAATGATCCCCGTATTCAGGTTTGTCCCACTTGCGTTCGAGTCCCTGTTGCCAACTGTCACAGCGAATCGATCTTGGTCGAAACGGAACGTTCCTTGGACGCTGTCGAAGCGAGGCGTTTATTTGAGGCGGCTGAGGGGATTGTGGTTGTCGATGATTTGGAAAATCACCAATACCCAACACCGCAATTGTGTGATGGACGGGATGAAGTTTTTATCGGGCGTATCCGCACCGACATCAGTTCCTCCAATGGATTGGCATTTTGGTGTGTCAGCGATAACTTGCGAAAAGGAGCGGCGACCAACGCCGTACAAATTGCCGAACGATTGGTCGCCAGCCAGTTCCCATCATGCGTTTCCTCAAGTTAACGATCGCCTACGACGGCACCGACTATTGTGGTTGGCAAATACAAGATAATGACATTGCCATCCAGCAGCGATTGGAAGAGGGTTGGCAGCGGGTCACAGGCGAGTCGATTCGCATCACGGCCAGTGGCCGGACTGATGGCGGTGTACACGCCGAGGGACAAGTTTGTTCGCTGGCTACAGAAACCGAAATCCCTACAGCCAATCTATTGCGAGCCTTGAATACGCAAACTCCCTTTGATATCACGGTGCTTTCAGTCGAAGAGGTTGCTGCTGGATTCCATGCAATTCGTGATGCGATCGGTAAGACCTATCGTTATCAAATTCAGTATGGCCGAATTCTGGATCCGTTGGGGTTACGATATTGGTGGTTTGTACCGTGGATGCTGGACGTGGAAGCAATGCAAGTGGCGGCTGATTGGTTGGTCGGCACCCATGATTTTCTGAGCTTTCAATCTAAAGGAGCCGATCGCAGCACCACCATTCGCACGATTACTGATTTGAGTTTGAAAACGTCGGTAAAACAAACCCAAATCGATATTCCACGATTGACGATCACCATTTCGGCAGACGGTTTTTTGTACAAGATGGTGCGAAATATAGTGGGGAGTTTGGTCAGAGTGGGGCAGGGGAGGGAGTCCACGGAATGGCTTAAATGGGTCTTGGCACAAAAAAATCGAGACTTCGCCGGTCAAGCCGCTCCAGCCAACGGCCTTTTCTTGCAAGCAGTCGAATATGCACCGCTTTGGTTGACGCCCCAATTGGATTAAACTATAGCGGTGTTGTAATTGAACCAAGTGTCAAATTCCTCCAGCTTTCATTCAGATAGAAACATCCAAAAAGAAACGGAAACATCGTGTCAATCGGTCGAGACTTCATTGGCCCCTTTCAATTGCTGCGTTTCATTCGCTCCGGTTCAGTCGCATCGGTCTGGGAAGCAGTGCGCACTGGGGAAAAAGAACGTATTGCCTTGAAGATATTGTTAGACAAATATCGCAATGACAAGGAAGCAATTGTCGCGTTGAAACATGAAGCCGAAGTCGGAAAGGAGATGTCTCATCCCAGTGTTATCAAGGTGTTTGATTACCATGAGGATCAAGGGTACCCTTTGATCTCAATGCAGCTATTCAACTCCAAGAACTTAAAGCTGGAGATGCGAGAACGGCCCGATTTTATGATGGCCAACGTGTCACTGATTATTCGTAACTGTGCCCTTGGGTTGGAGCACATGCATAAACAAGGCTGGATTCACTGCGATATCAAGCCCGACAACTTTTTGGCGGACGAACAATCGAATGTAAAATTGATCGACTTTTCGATTGCACTGAAAGCCAAAAAAAGTGGTGGCTTGGCCAGTCTGTTTGGAGGGGGGAAGCTTAAATCGATCCGTGGAAC
>JBGTHU010000819.1:0-3330 GCA_041745975.1 Mariniblastus sp. | reverse complement strand
TTGATAGCTTACGCCATACTAGCATACCAAAAAGGGGCATGATTGCGGTCGACAAGTTGCCCCTAGTTGGCTAAATGATAATTCAGTTTGTTAGTTAAATTCAAATGGCTTGAAAATCTGTGCTGAAAGTTTTATTGAATGCGAACTTTGCGTTTTATGCTCCTGCTATCAAGATTTCTATCAAAAGAAATTCCAGAAGCAATGCAGTCGATCTTACGATTTTGCCGATCTGAGACATATCAATCAAAATAAATTGATTTTTCCGATTAAGTCGATTGGAATTGGATTCCCTCAATTAAATATTGCTTAGAAATGACAAGTCCTGACCGCATGGGTTCCGACCGCAAACGTCCCGGCCACTTTTGGAAGAGGCTGTTTGACAGTGTTGGCGGCATCGATAGTTCACGCCGATTAGCCACCGGTATTGCTTTGGGCATGTTGATCGGATTGGTGCCTAAAGAGTCGCTCTTCCCCTACCTAGTCGGCGTGGCGCTAATTTTGTCTCCGGCCAATTTACTGACTGGCATCGTTTCGGCCTTGTTGTTTGGCATGTTGGCCAAAACGGCAGTTTTGATGAGCGTGTTTGATCAGTTAGGAATTTTTATGCTGAGTCGTGATTGGTTGATCGATCGTATTGGGGCAGTGTACCAATACCCCCTTTTGTCATGGTTGAGATTGGAAAACTCAGCTGTGGCTGGATCTATCTTGGTTGGATTAGTGACTGTTTTCCCCGTTTATGTTGTATCGGAGAGATGGTTCAAGGCACAGGGAATTGGCTTGCTTGAAAAAACAATGCAACTACAGTTTTTTCGTCGATTCTTGGGTGTCCGCAAACGGACTTTTCCGGGGCAGCAAAGTGAGAGCCTGATATGAATCGTATCGCGCAACTTGGCATTCGTTTCGTCATCCTGGGGCTATTGGCCACGGTGATTTGGATCAGCAAGGATGCGGTGATCCAGTACGCCCTGGTAAACCAAGCCGAACGGATCGTTGGTGCCAAAATTGAACTCGACCACCTGCGACTGAACTCGGAAGATGGCCGAGTGTTCGTGAAAAATATAAAGATTGCCGATCCAGCATTGCCGATGCAAAACCTGATACAAGCCGATCTGGCTTACTTGCGATTCAATCTCAACGATCTGCTGAATCGACGATTTGTTATCGAGGAAGGGCAAATCAAAGGTTTAATCTTCAATGCACCCCGTACCGAATCGGGCGCGCTGTCCCCTCGATATAAGCAACCATTGGACCCGACACTGGTCAAGGCCCTCGATTCAGAATCAGACACCGTGTCTCGATCCCCTCTGGGGAAGTTGTTCAGCGATCGAATTCAAACGGAAAATGGCTCGAATGGTCAATCGGTCACTCTCAGTCAACAATGGCTGAACCAAGTCTCTCCTTTAGGTAGCAATGAATCTAAAGGCCAACCAAAGGCGACTCAAACCCGCCAGATTGCTGAGCAAATTCAGCCCCAATGGGATTCCGTCTTGATTCAGGCTGCTCAGTACGCCGAGAGTTTGCCAAATCAATTATCGGAATTGAAAAAGCGTGTTCAGCAACCGGCGTTCCCCAACCAACTACGGGATGGTCAAACATTTTCCCAATTCAACGAAGAATTGGCGATGCTGAGGTTGTCCATTGAAACCTCACAAAAGAACTTAGTTCAATACGTCGATAATTTAGAAATTGATCGTAAAAAAATCACCAACGCGGTCGCTGCTGATACTCGCCAATTGACGGCAGCAATCATCCGCTCTCCTTTTGATGAGAATCTGGTATCACAAATTCTGTTTTACGACCACCATCATGAAATGGCGACGGAGTTTGTTGAATTGATGCAATGGATGCGTCAGCAAATCGGGGATCCCGATACTCCGCCGTTTAGCCGCTGTTTTCATCCGCTCCCCAGCGGAACCGAGTTTTCTCTGACGCGAACCGAGCGTCAGCCGCAAATAGAAATCAAACAGTTAGATTTTGAAGGAATCGGTCATTTTGGCGGCCAGCACCACAAGTTTGTCGGTACAGCCCACAATCTGACTTCCAATCCCCATCGCAGTAGCAAGCCGATGGAATTTCATGTCCGTGCCTTGGGCAAAAAAAACATCTCGTTTCAATGCAAGCTTGATCGCTCTCAAGGAGAATCAGTCGACCAACTGGAAGTCAACTGGCCGGATTTTCCTTTTCTGAAGTCGCAAATCGGTGACCCGTCCTCGATTCTTTTGGGGCTCGGCAACGATCATCAATTGGCCGCAAAAATTAATATTCAACTGCACAACGACCGTATCGAGGGCACAATCGAATTCCGCCACAATCAAGTTGCATTGTGGATCGAACAACTCTCCACTCAAATTGCCGACACAGAAACCCGAAATTTGATCAATCAAAATTTGGCAACAATCAGCCGATTCCAGTCGTCAGCGACATTGTCGGGAAATCTAAATGAGGTTCAGCTTTCAGTTGTTAGTGACCTGGGAAGCCAACTAACAGACGCTGCAGATCGGGTCTTTGTCGATTTCGTAAAACAGCAAAATGAACGGGAGTTGAAATATGCGCAGCAGACAGCGGCCGCATTGAATCTGAGAATCGACCAAGAAATCAAACCCCGAATCTCAGCAATACTGAAAAACTTGGAACACCAGAGTGCGGCAGTTTCCGCAATAATCACGGAAATCCGTCAGGCTGATGATTCGGTATGGAGCAAGCTCAGGTAGTCGTTAAAAAAAACGAATTTTTATCAGAACTAATTGTATCTGCTATTTTTTTGGTCGTCTTAGTGGGTCGAACTGACAAAAATTTCATCGACTATTTGCGTGTCGCCACAAACACTTTGGGACAGACTGCAGGCGATTTGCTTTTCATAAAAAGTCCGCACCGAGCCCTTCAGCTTTAACTCTCCATCCCAAAACTCGATTTCCAGTCTCTTTAGGGCTGGAAAGTGATTGTCGGCCAGAGCGGATGCAACTCGATCAACGATTTGCTGTCGCTGCTGCCGTTGTTGGCGTTGTTGACACCTCTGTCGCGTGAATCCCGTTCTGCGTGTCGATAAGCCGTTCATTTCGACTCCTTTGCTAATTTTGATGACTCGATTTGACGATTCAACATGTAGACTCTCAACGCCACCAATTGTACGACACCTGTCGCAGCAAAATCAATAAAAATTGGAAATTTGGCAGAAAAACGACATCCTGCTAGCATTTCTACATTGGGCCCGCTCCCAGGCGTCGAAGCCGAGATGGAATCAAACTGGCGGTTGTTATGGATCCTTATTTCTTGATCTCCAGCATCCTTCCAGGGAATTAGGGGCGAATGCTGCAAGGATAAGAGCTGCAA
>JBGTHU010000818.1:0-4022 GCA_041745975.1 Mariniblastus sp. | reverse complement strand
GGTTCGGGCTCAAGTTGTCAAAGTACGAATTTTCACTTGGTATTCTACGATTCCAGTCTTCGGCAAGCCAAAAGTCAACTTCAAGAACTTTTGTTGATTAACGCCAGTCGACAGTTTCTATCATGGGATATCAACCAATTGGAGAGTGACTTTGGTGATTTTCTAAATCGTATCGAGTCTGGAAATCTAAGCCTTGCCGAGAATTTGATCGCCTCGATTTGGTTTTTGCCAGGCGAAAAAATGCTCCAGTGGATCGACGAAAGCCAAAATGAGTTGAGCATTCTAAGTCGCCGTCTCACACCTGAGGCGGAGATCTACGCACTGGAAACCGAGCAAACGGCGATTTCAATGATAATCGCTCAACGATTCGATCGACCGGTCTTGACGGACTATCGGCAACATGCAAAAACTCGGTTTGAGCACATCCTGTTCATTGATGAAAGTTTACCCGGCTATCAGATTATCGCCCACGAATTGATTCAAGAGATCGATGTCGAGATCGTTTTGCTTGACCCCAACCGAAACGGCTTGGAACAAATTCGCGAGGCTCTAAGCGGCCAGGGGCATCTCGAAGCGATCCATCTGCTGGCGTCCGGGGGACCGGGAAGGATCAGCATAGGAAACTCGGAAATTTCCGCAAAGACCCTCCGAGGAGAAAATTCGGGAGCGATTGATGCGATTCGTACTGCCTTGAAAAACGATGGCGAAATTCGTATCTACGGGTGCCGGTTTAATGATGGGTCTGCCGGACTGGAGGCAACCCGTTTGTTAAGCGGTATGACGGGTTCTTTTGTGATCGTGGATTACCGCAAGACTGAACCGACAACTTGGGATCAGCCCTTAACTCCCCCAGTAGAAGAGGTTGAAGATCTCTTTTTGTTGGATTCAGCGGAATGGAGCGAGCCCCTGCCAACGACTCGTTTCGAAGATCAGAATTTAGACGAAGATTCATCCGTCGTTGACTCGATCCTCTCATTACAGCGATCGCAGCCAGTTACCGCGGCTAATCGAATCGGCGGGCCAGGCATTGAAAATATCCAGCAATCAACCTCCCAATGGTCTCATGCCGCCAGCCAACTTGGCCTGGACTGGAGTCAAGTCATTGCGGGACTACTGGTCGGAGTCGTAATCGGATTCTCCGGATACTGGGCGATCAGTTCTTGGGGATGGTTTTAAGAGGCTGGGCAAGCAAGTTGCTAGCATGGCCGCGAGCGTCTTGGTCGTCAGGTCTAGCTAAAGTTTGCCGATTACGGTAATTAAAAGACGGTTTCTTTGTCGATAATTCGAAAAGCCGATTTTAACGCCCATTATTAAAGTCTTGCCTTGTTTATCAGAATATCTTATTGAAGCTATTTTTTATTTATGTCAGCTGATGCAGTCCAAAATTCGGTCGGTGACAGCTCTTCCAATGCGACCAAGCCTTTGATGATTTGGTTGTTGACAATCTCGGTCGCATTGGGTGCTGGGTTTGCCACGCCGTTGCTATTTTTTTCCATCCAGCAAAGTTCGCCGGGATCGATTGACGAACCGCCGAAAATTATACCAGTAAGTCGGCGCGATGAAGTAGACTATATTGATATGCCAGAAATCGTGGCTGTTTTGGGTAAGGCTCGTTTCAGTCGGTATCTGAGGATCAATATTTCATTACAAATAAATCAAAAAGATCGGTTGCTAGTTGAGAAGTTGATTGTGGCGCGTGATGCGGTTTTGAGGGATCGGGTGTTGGCGCTGGTTGCAGAATTGAGGGAAGAAGAGCTTGGTGGCCGTCATGGGAATAATCAGATCCGGCGGAGACTGCATCACATTTTTAATGAGTTACTTTTTGATGACGGAATCGAGCGAATCCAAGATATCCTGTTCCGTGATTTCCAAATTCAATAGATCGTTGATAATTCCGAGTACCTCAAGTGGGGTTAAAATTTTTTTGTATATGCTCTTCAATTTCCGATCTCCTTTAATCTACAATAAGATTCGATGACTTTAAGCCAACAAATTCTGCGAAGACGCATCAAACGGAGTGCATCTTGGGCGACGATGGTTGGATTGTTGACGGGCTGCTGTGTCACATTGATTGGGACGTTTCTTTACTTGGAACCAGATGTCATCTTGTTTCGGGCGGCCGTATCAGGCTGCCTCTTGGCGGCCTTAGTCTGGCTCGGCTTTAATGTGATCTACTTGGCCAACACAGGACAGCAATCTCGTTTGTAATTCAAACTTCGATGGAATGGAGAATGGGTTGGGCACCATGAACAATGCTCTGCAAGCTTATCGGCAAAACGCGGAATCGCTGGTCGAAAATTTAATATTGGAAAACATCGACTTTGTTCGAAAAATCCTGAGTGCCATGACGGCCAATCTGCCTGCATCGTGTGATCGCGAAAATTTGGAACAAGCTGGGATGGTGGGGCTGGTGGAGGCGGCCAGACAATTTGATCCATCCAAAGGGACTCAATTTCGCTCTTTCGCCTATCTCCGCATTCGAGGAGCCATAACGGATGAAATGCGGAGAAATTCCGGGCTCCCCCAAGCCGTAATTGAGCGAATAAAGCGACTCAAGCAAGTCAAAGAACAGCTCTCCCAACCGGCAACTCCCGAACTATTGGCCCAACTTTCCGGATGGAGCGTCGATGAAGTGCTGGAGACATTGGAAGCAATGCGCTTTACGCGGTCAGAGACGTGGGGCGAAATTCAGCCCGGTGAACTTTTGGGTGATTCCCAACGTTTCGATTCCGCCGAATCGCAATTGCAATTAAAAGAACGCAAAGAATTGTTGGCCAATTGCATTGAACATCTTCCCGATCGTGAACGCTTAATTATCACTCTCTCCTTCGCCGAAGATCTGACGCTTCAAGAGATCGGAGAGGTAATGGGATTGTCGGAATCACGTGTTTCGCGGCTGTTGACTTCCGCTAAATTTCAATTAAAGGAAATGATTGAATATGCAGAACGGTAATTTTATCCCGGCCGGTTCGCAACATAAAAATAAACAGCCGGTAAAAATGCCTGTCAAAATTGGTCCCCCCCAATTGCACCGCCAGCAACTTAAGCTGAACAAGAAAGACGATCGGATTGAGTCTATCGAGGTCCATTGCCAATGTGGCGAAATCATCATCATCCAGTGCGAATATGAATAAAACAGCTCCCACTTCAATGACGATCTATGGGGCACTCGCTGTCTTCATTATGATTTCCATGGAAATTTTGGGCCCCGTCGGTTCCGAGGGGAGATGCGCGGTTGGCCAAGAGCGAGAGTCAACCAGCGGGTGGAGCCGATTCGCACCCAAAAATTGGATTCAGCGAGAGTCCAAGCAGGAACTTACTGAATCCGCTTCAGCGACCCGTTCTGCCGACGGCCAACCACTAAATACAAATCAGCCGCGACCCTTGACCGTGATTGATCGCCGCACCGCACAGCGAAACCGTTTAAACCCTACAGAAAATCGAGTGAATGAACCCCTGAGCCAATCTTCATTCTCAAACAACCCCGCCAACCGAGGACTCAATACAGGTGTAAATGTCGTTCCCTTTTCCAACCCGAACATCCGATCTGTGGGGATCGACAACTCCCGAAATTCTCAGGAGCTTGAACTCAACCCTATCGAGCAAGCCGGTTATCAACAACCTCCGCAAGCCCGTGTCTATCGTACCCCGCGCACACCGGTGACCGATTTTCCTTATGACTCCGGCGCAGAATATCAAAACTCGGCGGAGTTGCCACGCTTGGAACAGAGTATGTCACCAAGGATACACGATTATCAACAGGGAATCGAACCCCCCTTTGTGGAAGAGCGATGGCACCCGGGCGACCAACATCCAATCCAGCGACCGATGCCGCATCTCGTACCCCAAGATCACCCGAATCGATGGGAAAACGCTGCGAATGTGACTTCAAACCCGAGGAGCCAATCGGCTTCACCTCCCAATTTCTCACGGGAGCCCTTTATTGACCAGCCGACTGTCTTCCCCGCCGGTGAACACCCGGTATTCAACCAGAATTATCGCAGTGGTAATTACTATCCAGA
>JBGTHU010000817.1:0-3222 GCA_041745975.1 Mariniblastus sp. | reverse complement strand
CAACTCCAAAATACCCGTTCGTGAAGCTGAGCTTTATCCCGTTTGGATCACAACCATGTCTCAGGAAAACGCAGTTCGAATTCATCGGGAAAGCGAATTTGCACCTGAGAGCAGGGAGCCTGTCGAACAAGAATCAAGTATTGTTTCAAGCGATCGCGTTGCAACGGCAGAGGAAAAGAAGGCCTCGCTTGCCGTTCCAAGCCAATCAACTGAGTTGGCATTGACCAACAGTTCCGCTCGAACGAAGAATGCGGCGGTGTGTACGCCGTTGAGACAAGATGCCACGAGCTCGTACTCAGGAGCCAACAAATCCGATGCGTTTCATCGCAATCCTCAATGGCTCGCCCCGTCATTCACCGCTGAAAAAGAAAACGGATTGCCAGCCTTGCCACTCAAAGTGGTGGATCGCGGTTGGACGATCGAAAGAAATTTAGATCCGGCGAATCGGGCTCGTCAAATTGCCGATAGTCACCGCGCAACTGCGGCTGCATTATTAGAGCCGACGCACCCCTTCGCTGGTGGTGGCCAATACGCATCTGATCGGGACTGGATTTCCCCGGATTCTCGGGGACAGTTTGCTAGATCAAATCAAAACCCGATTCCGGTCATGACGGCCAGCAGCCGGCAATTAAACTCGGCCAATCGTCCGACGGATTTTGACGCTTCAATCGAGCCGTTGAACGGAGGGCGAAACGTGACTCGCGAATTTCAAGGCTATGAATATGATCGCCCTGACTTTAGACAACCTGACCATGGCGGAGAGCACTGGCAAGCCCCTCATTTGAATGCCCGACCCAACCATCAGCCTGTCTGGATTCCTCCGGTACTCAACTTGACCGAAGCGAAAACGTCAGCATCGGACTCCTATTACACCGCGCCGACGACGAACAACCATCCTCCATCCTGGCAAACGCCACTTCCGACGGATTCTCATGAGAAATGGATTCCGCCGCGGACACCTTCGCGTTTGCAAGACTACCCCCAAGCCAACCCAACGGATCGATTCACGGATCGTCCGCTTCCCAATCGCAGCTTACCAATTTTGGAGCGCTAAATCCGATGGCAGGCCGACGACCGGCCGTCTTAATGATTCGCGGTTGGTTGTTCGATTCCGGTGATTCGCTTCAGTAGTTTATTTTTAGCGTGTTGATCATTGCCGCAAAGCCAGCGGATCGTGTTGTCGCTCCAGATCTCATCGTATTCCTGTTGGTTGATGATCGATCGATCGAGTGCCAAATCGAGAATTTTTCCGGGATAGGAGGACTGCGGGCCACTTTCCATTTCTCCCAACGGGTAGGGATCATCCAGACCCAAGATGACTTGCTGCGACCCTTGGTTTTCGATCAGGAGTTTAAGGGATCCTGTATCGTGAACCAAGGTATCAAAGAAGATGTTTTTGTGCCCGACGGCTTTCCGCGGGTGCATCATCCCTTCAAACAAATCGGGGCGACCGTCGAAGCCTTGAATGCGTCTGCCTAAGTTGATTTGAGCCAGTTGAGCACCATGCGCAAAACAGACTCGCACGTTGGGATAGCGATCGTGAAAGCCGCAGAGAGTCATGAAGTGGTAGGCATCGGCGCATTGAGCCAACATCCAAATTAAATGAAACCGCCAAGCGACATTTTCCAGCAGGATAAATTTCTCGCCGTCGTAGGGATGAATCTCAATGGCCAAATTAAAATCATTAGCACGCTGGAACAGCGGATCGTTTTCTTCATCAAAAATGCAGCGCCAGGTTCCGATGGTATCCATGTAGTGGGTGGGCAGGCACATCACCTGCATCCCTAATTCCTCAACGCAGCGTTCGGTTTCCCAAACAGCACTGCGTATCAACCCAGGATGCACTACAAAGCCACAGGTGAACTTTTCCGGATTTTCGTGTTGCACCTTGGCGTTGAAATCATTTTGGAACCGCAGAGCCCGCTTCATTTCCTCGACGCGCAAGCCATTGCCGTACAATTGCGATAGGTTTAAGACAACGGCGTGGTCGATCTTGTAATGGCTCATCCATTCTAGCTTTTCTTCTAAAAAGAAACTGGAATCGGTGACGGGGCGCTTCCAGCCTTTTTGTAGCATGAATTTCTTGGCGTCATCAACCCAAAAAATCTCCCGTTCTTTCATGAAAGCGGGAATATCCTGGGGATAGGGGAGCAAGTGCGAATGACCGTTGATTTTGAGTTTTGCTGGGGCGTTCACGGAGGTCTCCTTACAGACTTGAATAACTGTTCACGAGCCGGGAGGGAGGTCGAGGCTCCTGCCGAGACAAACAACCACCCATCATGAGGCATTGGCAAAGATTTGTCTCGGCAGGAGTTTCGACCTCCCTTCAGCTTGAGCCGATTTTGTGAGGCGATAAATAATCGTGAACGGTTGCGATTTGCGTAACCATTCACGACAACTCAAATCAACGTGAGGTTGGTGCACCCGGTGGTTGCATCACCGCCTGGCACCGATCACAGGTTCGTTTTTCGAGGTCCGAGTAGAAATGTTCAAAAATTACCGGCAGATCGTTGACGATATTTTCTAACGCGAATTCTTCTTGATACAACCGGTGGCCACACGATTCGCAGTACCATTGTAAGGCGTCATTGAGTCCGGCGGGACGTTTGGATTCGATAACCATCCCGATGGTGTTGGCGGGACGCTGAGGTGAATGGGGAACCTTGGGTGGTAACAGGTAGATTTCACCCTCTTTGATCAACACATCTTCCGAGTGCCCATCGACCATAATTCGCAGGTTGATGTCGCCTTCGATTTGGTAAAAAAATTCGGGAGTTTCGTTGTAATGAAAATCCTTGCGTTGGTTAGGGCCCCCAACCACCATGACGATAAAGTCTCCATCTTCCCAAACGCACTGGTTTCCCACAGGTGGTTTAAGTCGTTGCCGATGTTCGTCGATCCAAGCTTTCAGGTTCAATGGGGCAACAAGATTCGACATATAGAAACTCCTATTAGATTATTCACTTGAATCGCTGGGGCCGCTGAGTCGATCTCGAAACGATTCCACGACGGGCGGATCCATCACAAAGCAATCTTCGGATTCAGGGTTGAACAGTATCCCCAAGCCATCGGGAATTGAGTCTAAAATACTTTGTCCTGACCAAGAAAAACAGGAAACCGGCTCATCTTCATCGAAAAATTCGCCATCATCGACAAATTGCTGAACTAGCTCTTGACTCAAGAAGACAGCCAACGCTTGGTAATCATCGACCTCGATCGCCA
>JBGTHU010000816.1:0-1775 GCA_041745975.1 Mariniblastus sp. | reverse complement strand
GTAGCGACGGCAGATCCAGTAAGATTGGCTACTTGAGAGCTGCTGCCATACGAGTTCGAGCTAATGCGAAGTCCTTCTCCATTGATTGCTACCGCGACCGATCGATTTCCCAACTTGGATGATGCATTGATGACTGATTGGAGTTGACTGGCCAGTTCCGATCGCGAATACGAACCTTCGGCTAATGTCAGTGTTTCGCTGGTGATACCGTCCAACGAAATTTGAAATTGATTGTTGGTTGAATCGACAACCGTTAATTCTGGTAAATTTCCGGTGGCGGTAATCGATGCTTGTTCAGCCGCCTGAATGATATCCACTTGATAAGGGGTGGCTGCAGCGCGTGTACGAGAACTCCCCAGCACGAACTCAATGTTTGAGTTTGTACTTGATCCTGTCAGGCCGAAAAGACGACGAATTTGGGTAGGATTGACCCCTTCCAATTGTCCGTTCATGGCTCGACTGAGTCGATCCGAATTGACAACCAAACGATCATTACTCTCCAGCGTAACACCAATTTGTGAAAGCCGACTGAGGCCTCCCGTTAATCCAGGAACCGAATCGGTAACCATCGACAAAAGCTGATTTTTTAAATCAGTCACACTGCGATTTCCCAACAAAGGGCCTGCAGTTTGTGTTTCGGGGTCGAATCGTGTTTGTTCGTTGATATACGACATCACATCGTTGAACAGCTTGGCAAATTCTTGAACGACGTTGACGGCCGGCTCGGTATCACGGTTGATGGTCAGCAAGACATCTTGATTGGTATCCACGGACAGTAGATTGAGACTGACTCCTTGAATTAAACTATCGACTTGGTTGGTTGCAAAGGATGAAACGATTGCACCAGCCCCGGATCCCAATTGAATCGTTGCGTCGGCGGCCGCTTGCACGTCAGGGCCAGAAAAATCAGGACGAGTGATTCCTGGCGGATTGTCCAAGTTATTTACAATCGAGATTTGGTTGGCCACACCGGTATGCTTGGAAGTCAAAAGTATACGATCCATTCCCGATGCTTGATCGTGAATCAAAGAGGCTGAAACATCAGCGGAATCACGATTGATTGCTTGCACCAAACCGGAAACCGAGTTGTTGCTGTTGTCGATTTGAATTTCAGTTACTGGTCGATCGCCAACTTGGATGGAAATCGATCCGGTTGGGATTTCAGCGGCGGCTGCCGCAAAACCATTGGAACCCAACTGGTGAGCCGTCGCGCGCGAGGTAACCCTCAGGTTGTAGGCACCTTCGATGGCTTGATTGCCGACCGTCGCTGTTATAATATTTTCGTGACTCGAGTTAGCCTTCATCGAATTAAACGCGTTGTTGGTGGTTCGATTCAGCTGCCCCATCGACGCCCGTAAGCTGAGCACTCGTGCTTCCAAACCTTGAATTGACTTTTGTTGATCCCTAATATTGCCTTGACGAACCTGGAATCGGTCAATTTGCTGCTGCTGCAATGAAGTCAGGCCTTCAATTATTGTTCGAGAATCAATCCCACTGATCAGACCATCAAAAGAAAACATGTTGTTTACTACCGCTAATAAAGAAGGTATTTAGGCTGCAGAAAAAGTGATAAGAAAAAGTGAGAAGAAAAAAGTAAATGAGAGATGAAAAAGTGAGAATTAAAAACGATAGGGGAGGAGCCTTGCGGTCACCCTCCCCCATCGATTGTTTTGCGAACAGTTACCGACCAAGCCTAAAAGGTCAAATAACGAAGAAAAGAGAGGCCCTATCAGTTAACGGAGTAGAGAGAGGATTAACTGCGAGGTCTGGTTCGC
>JBGTHU010000815.1:0-4207 GCA_041745975.1 Mariniblastus sp. | reverse complement strand
CTGCGAAGCTTGTCAGTAATCCAGGCCACGGGTAGTGACCGAGAAATCGGTTGCTACCCAATTTTATAACTCGCTGAAAGTGGACTCGTTACGGTGAATTCGTTTCTTCGGTCATAGAGTTTAATTCATACAATTACTGTCTACCTACGTTTGTTTTTTTTGTAACCGTTCACGCGCTGATTTGTTTGAATGCTGTTAGCAAATGCTGATAAACGGCTGATCGAGCCGTGATCCGTTACGTTTTTGTTTTTAACTAACCCATGCAAGGAGTCGCAACGAAATGGCTGCTGATATCAAAGAGTCCTCACTTTTAGAACTTTCTCAAGAGACTACCAACAACACCTCCACGCCGGCAACCAACCAATCATCGAATCAGACACTATCGGCTGCCGATTCGCCCGGTCGACCGAAAAAGTCACCTGCGATTGACAACCGAATTAATGCCCATGATAAACGACTGGTCAACTGCCATCAGGTCGATGTCAACCAACTGATGCCCCTGAAATATAAATGGGCCTGGGAACATTACATCAATGGATGCGCCAATCATTGGATGCCCACCGAAGTGCCGATGAACAAGGACATCGAAATCTGGCGATCAAACCAATTGACGGATGACGAGCGTCGCGTGATCATGCGGAACCTTGGCTTTTTCTCCACAGCCGAGAGTTTGGTCGGCAACAATTTGGTGTTGGCGATTTTCAAGCATATCACCAACGCGGAATGCCGCCAATATCTGTTGAGACAAGCCTTCGAAGAGGCGGTGCATACTCACACGTTCCTGTATGTGGTCGAAAGCTTAGGGTTGGATGAGGGCGAAGTCTTTAACATGTACAACGAGATTCCCTCGATCGCCCGTAAAGACGCCTTCGAGATGGAACTGACCAAGGAGGTGCTCGATCCGCACTTTACGTCAGAAACATTCGAAGGGGCACAGGCCTTGCTGAAGAATTTGATCGGATTCTATTTGATTATGGAAGGAATCTTTTTCTACTCAGGGTTCGTAATGATCCTCTCCTTCCACCGCCGAAATTTGATGAAGGGGATCGGGGAACAGTTTCAATATATTTTGCGAGACGAAACGATTCACCTGAATTTCGGAATTGACTTGATCAATGGCATTCGATCGGAAAATCCCCATTTGTGGACTCCCGAGTTCCAACAGAAAATGGTCGATCGAATTCGCGAAGCGGTCGAGCTGGAGATCGCTTATGCCAAGGATTGTTTGCCCACCGGGGTTCTGGGGTTAAATGCCGATCTATTCCGCGAGTACGTCCAACATGTCGCCGATCGACGCTTGGAGCGAATCGGTTTGCCGGCTCAATATAACAGCCGCAATCCTTTCCCCTGGATGAGCGAAACGATGGATTTGTCCAAAGAAAAGAACTTCTTTGAGACCCGCGTTACCGAATACCAAACAGGCGGCCAGCTGGATTGGGGTTAGGGATCGAGGGGTGATCGAGGGGTGATCGATACGCATGGGAAACCGAAAAAAGCCGTTCTGTGATTGATCCTCAGGACGGCTTTTTCTGTGAGCAACGGTGATGACTTGCGTAATTGTTCACGGACATTTAACTCCTTACAAAATCAGCGAGATTTGCCGAGGAGTTCGAAGTTCCTGCCAAGACAATGTTTTGCTAATGCAACACGTTCGGTGGTTTTTGCCTCGGCAGAAGCCTTAACCTCCCTTACGACCCATGAACGGTTACGTCTATTTTTGCACCGGTGCTTAGTGTCGTCGGGAGTCGTTGTTGTCGAGAGTCGTCTACCGCAATTCGAATATTGTTTGCCTCAGCTGAGCAAACTCTTCAACACGCTTAAATTGATCGTGTCCATCGCCACGCCATCACGCTCACATTTCTCAGTTTCCAAATACATGGGAATTTGAGCAAACCGGGCATCGTTTAATAGATTTCGAAATGGTTCCAGTCCCATTTCACCCTCCCCGATATGCTCGTGACGGTCTCGTCTTGATCCGCAAGGCTTTTTGCTGTCGTTCAAATGAATCGCTTTGATTCGGTGCAAACCAAACGTCGAATCCATATTCGTCACCGTTTGTTGAAATTCAGCCAAATTGTCCATTACGTAGCCGGCGGCGAATGCGTGGCAAGTATCAATGCAGACTCCCAGTCGGTCTTGTTGCTGAACTCCTTCAATGATCCATTGCAAATGTTCAAATTTCCATCCTAAATTACTCCCCTGTCCTGCGGTGTTCTCCAACAAAGGATACGTTTTTAAATCTCGGGTGTCGGCCAGAATCATGTCTAACGATTCGATGATTGCCGCAATGCCATCCTCTTCGGAGCTGGTAGTATACGCTCCCGGGTGAAAGACCACGTACGGAATTCCCAACGCATCGGCTCGCTGCAATTCATCAATCATGGCCGCGATACTTTTTTCCCGAAGTGCAACGTCCGGACTGGCCAAATTAATTAGATAGGAGGCATGCGAAAGGGGATGGCTTATACTCCCTTCAGAAAGGGCGTCTCGAAATTTTTCGATATCATCATCAGCGAGCGGTTTCCCTTGCCAGCGATTGTTGTTTTTCGTAAACAGTTGCACGCAATCAAGCCCAAGTTCGTGGGCTGATCGGACGGCCTTGTAATAACCTCCTGAAATCGATAGGTGCGAGCCGAAAAGGGGCATGAATGGGTGTAGTTCTGCAAAAATAAAATGGAGTGGAGAAAAAAAGCGAGCAACGACTTGCCCGATTTCTCAATTATTTAATGACGTTATTTTAATTCGGAGCAAATATTCGTTACAAACTATATATAACCAACTCGATCTGGCTACATTTTAAGTTTATCACTTCATTCGTTTCAACTATGACCTACATTTCTATGTTAAATTCTAACTTTGATAACAGCCTCTCAATAATCAGGGAAACTTGAAAATTTTTGATCTGCGTCTAACCATCATTTTACTGTTACCATCATTTTACTGTTTTATTTTTATTTTAATCCGTTATGAACTCTTTGGAAAGCACAACCTGGATTTTCATCTTGGGATGGTCAATAGCCGCCGTTGCGGTTGGCTTGATTTGTGGTTTCTTTATTGGCAAGATCTACGCTTTAAGCCACGAAAGCCAAACGCTTAAAGCAGAGAAGGCGTATACGTTTCAATCATTAATGATGTTAATTGAAAGTGCAAACCAACTAAACCAGGATGTCGACGATCACAATTATGCATTAGCATCGGTCAAAAGTGAGATTCAAGCTGCCGACGCATTCCTAGATGGAAGGCTGCAGAATATGCTAATCACAGGTATTTCCAAAGTGATGGAGTCCAATCGGAAGCTAGAATATGATTTAGCACTCTCGCGATACAAATTGGAATCGCAAGCGGTCGAACTGGACAAAACTCGTCGTGAAGCTCGAACCGATGCGCTCTGCCAAGTCGGCAATCGAAAGGCCGTGGATGAGCATTTAAAATTTTTGCTTCTCGGTTATCGCCAACGACAAAAATCGTTCGGGCTGATGTTAATCGATGTAGATCATTTCAAACGAATCAATGATACCTTTGGCCATCGCGCCGGAGACGAGGTCCTAACCAGCATTTCAGCGGTTTTAAAAGGATGTGTTCGCCCCGGAGATTTTGTCGGTCGGATGGGCGGCGACGAATTCTGTATTCTGCTTCAAGGACTGGATTGCCAAAATGCCACCACTGTCGGAAAACGAATTCAAGAATCGATTGAAAAACACGACTTTAGCATCGACGATCAAGGCCATTCCACGGTCGTCACGTTGAGCCTAGGGTTGACGGTCGTCACGCCCAGTGACAGAGCGGAATCGATTTATGTCCGAGCCGACAAAGCGCTCTACCGCTCGAAGGAATTGGGCCGAAATCGCTTGTACACTGTCTTCGATGACACACAAGATCAAGATGCCAAACCCAAAACGGCGGAAACTACTCCTCCCATCACCAGCTACGAAGCGTTAAAAGCTCAATATCTTCAGCACGAAGTAAACTAAGCTGTGGTGTGACCATTTCTTATGCTTCCCTGCTGATTCTCTAAGTGAGCTAGTCCCCAAATCCTTTACCACCATTAGCGAAATTTAAGGTACTCTCTGGCGGCCGTCCGAGTAGGTAATTATCAGGCGTTGTTAGATTGATTGCCCCCTTTGAAAATCAATTCGAACCCGGCACGCCTTCAGGAGTCGTCACTCCTCTTTGACTTGACAACGGGCTGAATGAAGAGATTAGACAA
>JBGTHU010000814.1:0-4772 GCA_041745975.1 Mariniblastus sp. | reverse complement strand
ATCGATTTGTACCAACAACTTCACGCCGCCGGCCAAACTCTGGAAGGCCTGGCGACACTGGATGAATTGATCCAGGCTGGAGGGCCCGCCGTCAGTTTTCAATCCGATGTCGCCCCGATTCTAGCCGCCAAATGTGGCAACTGCCATGTCGATCAAAATCGCGGACGGTTTAGTATGGCCACCTTCAATGCACTCGACCGCAGCACCATGATCGCCTACGGACTGCCCAACGATAGTCGGATTGTGGAAGTAATCGAAAGTGGTGATATGCCTCGGGGTGGACTGACCGTGGCAGAAGAGGAACTTCAAATCTTGAAACGCTGGATTCAACAAGGTGCCAAATTTGACGGCGACGATCCCAATCAAAACTTGCGACAGCTGACTTCCGCCAATCAGCCCGACAACAATCAAGCAATGACTTTGAACGCGCCGACCGGTAAGGAAACCGTCTCCTTCGGTTTACACATCGCGCCCATTCTAGTGGAAAATTGTGCGGCTTGTCATATGGTTAATAATCCTCGCGGCAATTTCAATCAAACGTCGTTCCAGAACTTGTTGAGAGGGGGTGACTCGGGATCGCCTTGGGTTGCCGGCAAACCCGACGAAAGCCGTTTGTATTCACTGGTCGCATCAGGTGCCATGCCACCGCGAGGCAAATTGGCGGATGAACAAATCGCCCTGATCCGCACCTGGATTTCCGAGGGAGCCAGTTTCGATGGCCGCGACCCCAGCCAACGCTTAAGTACTGTCGCGGCCGTCGCCCAAGCGGATGCGTTGACCCACCGAGAGTTAAGTGATGAAAGAAATTCATTGGCCATCAAGAACTGGCAACTGGTGATGGGAAACACCGAACCGTCGATCGTGCCAGCAGATAATTTTCGACTGGTCGGTTTATCCAATGAAGATCGCTTGCCCGCAATTGCCGAAACATTAGAAAAGCAAGTCGATGCGATCGCCAAAACCCTCAATGCGGATCAGCAACAGCCTTTGGTCAAAGGCGGAATCAACTTGTTCGTTTTTCAGCGGCGATATGACTTCAGCGAGCTGGGAAGAATGGTGGCATCGCGGGAACTGCCCCAAGAAATGGGTTCCCATTGGGAATATACGACGGTCGATGCCTTCGGAGCGATGTTGCTGACCCGCAATCAATCCGCCGAAGACGCTCGAATGAAAATTATCCAAATGTCCGCTGCACTACACGTCGCCGCACTCGATCCCGATGTGCCTCGCTGGTTTGCCGATGGAGTCGGATACTGGGTGGCAGCGAAAATATTTCCAAGAGATCCTCTGGTCAAACAATGGGATGCGGAAATCGCCACAGCGCTCGAGTCCATAAAAAACAGTTCCGATTTGTTCCAGGATCGGATTGACGTTTACCCGGCGGGCTTGCTGGGATATCAATTTGTCAAACAATTAAAACGTAAGAGCCGGAACTTTGATCAATTATTGGATTTGATGCGCAGTGGTTCCAATTTTGAAAACGCTTTCCAGCAGGCGTACGGGACAACGCCTGATAAGTTATGGTAGCTTGGTTTGCCAAGGCAACTTTTATGGAGTCGT
The DNA here is from genome assembly GCA_041745975.1 of Mariniblastus sp. Taxonomy (GTDB): domain Bacteria; phylum Planctomycetota; class Planctomycetia; order Pirellulales; family Pirellulaceae; genus Mariniblastus. Next base: position 3,212 of record JBGTHU010000814.1, on the reverse strand, counting down.
CGCGCCTTTTTGATTCCCTTCAACCCCTACCGAGTTGATCTTGGTGCAAGCAGGGTTGACTGGGCTTGTGCAAGAAACTGAGCTAAAGCAAGCGTCACCTATTGTTTCCCCCATACCTGGCAGAGAAAATCAAATGCACTTTCGGCGATTTCGGTGGCACCCTCACTGAAATCAAACACCTCTACCGAAACCCATCCCGCATACCCAATCTCTTTGAGTGCGGCGACGATCGGCGCGAAATCAACCGAGCCTGTCCCTGGCCCGCGGCGATTCGGATCGTTGGCATGAAAATGGACCAACCATTGGCAACTGTCGCGAATGATTTGAGGGATTGGGATTGATTCGGTAGCCATCGCTTTGACATCCAGGTGGAGTTGGACATGGGAACTGCCTACCGATTTGGCCAGCTCGATCCCTTCGGCTGCCGTGTTGATAAAGTTTGTCTCTTCAGGCCCCAGCGGTTCGATTGCCAGTCTGATGTTCAACTTTTCTAAACTCGGTGCCAATTGCTGCAGCAAATCCACGGCTCGATCTCGCCCGGTCTGATAATCGCAGCCCGGGTCTAAGCTGCGCGCCGTCGGTGAACCTAACACCATTAAACTGCCCCCCAAATCATGACAAAGCTCCGCCAACTCACGGAGGTATTTCATTGTCCGTTGTCGCGTTGCGTTGTCGGTTGTCGTGAGATGCAAGCCCTCCGTTTGGGCCAACAACCAATGCAAGCCAATCAGTTCCAACCCCTCTCGCTGGATGGCCTGACGAATCTCTTGACGTCGCCGTGTCGATAGCTGGCTGGGTTGGCTAGCAAGCGTGAAAGGAGCTAGCTCGACTCCCTGATAACCAATCGCGGCGATTTGGGCCAGGGTTTGCTCCAGTGGTTGAGGATCGAACAATTCGTTACAAATGGCAAATTTCATATATCTTATTGGTTTTTCGGTGATCGATTAAACAACGTTTAAACGAAATTGGTTCTGTCTGGCAAACTATTCGGCTTAATCCTGATCTGCCAGCTAAATAGAGTTTGGCAGATTGTATTGATGTTTTCAACCTTCATGTTGTAGTTGTTCGAAGGAAAACAAGGGCCATGCGTATTGGCTTTTTTCAACCGCTTATTCCGATCAAAGCAAGGAAGCCTCCCATGCGAGTTTTCATCACGGTATTGTTTGTTTCGATGTTGGTCAACTCCAACGCTTACGGGCAATCGGGCAAAATACCTTTCCGAATCCTAGACCCATTCCGCGGTATCAGCAGTGAATCAGATTCTGACGAGCAACCGCCCCAACGAATCCAACCACTTACCCAAGTGGCCGAGCGAAAAGCACCGTCGTCCGCTATCGGATCGAGCATCGTTCGCTCACAGTTTATTCAGCAAGCAACACCGATCGACAATTCGTCGTTCCTGCCTGCTGAAGGTTTTGCAGTGCAAGATATGACTTACAACAACCCGGGAATTGTTCAACCGTATGCTGTCTCAGATCCCACGTCCGCTTTCAACTACCCGCAACCCGCGGTACGTCGGCATTTGAATCCCGACCAGTTTTGGACTCGCAAGCAACAGCCGATTGTAGAAACCAGAAACCCTGCTCTGTTCGGCAAAACGGCGAATGAAGCATGCGATGAATGGGCCGGTTATTGCAAGTGTTGTGGATTTAAAGGGGAGCCGGGACGCTGGGGAATACGCTGGCTGGGACACAAAAATCCGCTCCCCTGCTCCTGTGTCGAATGTGGCGGCTTGGGCAAACGCTGTACCAAACGGCACGGCGATTGCACACAGTGCCAAGAAGGTAGTTGCTCAACCGAAAATTGCGGTGCAGGGAGCCAATCGTTTTTCAAACGGGGATTGCTGGGCTGGTAAGTATCCGTGCAAACGTTTATTTATACAATTATCGGAAGAAAATTTGTAGCTGTTCACGGATGGGTGATGGCAGACAAAAATTGCCGAAGATTTGGGACTGCAGAGGCTCTCGCCGATCGGAGAGCGTGGGCTGTTTGTAAACTTTAATCCGACCCAATCACTTCACCGACTTCACAACGCCGTCGACCAATTTCAATTTCGTTGCGGGTTCGATCAGCCAGCGATAGGCGGGGGAAAGTCGCAACCAAATCGACTGTTTCTCAGAACCATTGCCAGCGTCATTGTTCAATGGCAGGTCAATCCCAAAGGGAGGAATTTCAATTATCGCCAGTTTGCCGATTTCCCCGTAATCAAGTCGCTCCAAAACTTCGCGACACTTGCGACAATCCTTACTGTAAAATAGGATCTCCCAATGACCCTCCAAATAATCGGCAGGGCCGAGAATAAAATCTTTTAGCGGAAAGGGTTGGTCGATCCATTGCTGGGCTGAAACGACAACTAGATCCCCCGGTTGAATCTCGTCCGAAAAGTTTTTTTCCCTTCGATCCAATGGCTCGCTTGGCCAACCAGAAAACTTATCGACATCAAAAGGAACACCGCCACGGCGACGCGTGAGATCGGAATGATGAAAATGTTGTTAGAACTCACCTTTGGCCAGCGGTTGGCTTGCTCAAACAAAACAAAAATGGCGAACAAGCTGATCGATAGCGAAATCGAGGGGCGAGTCGAAAAGCGACCGAAACAGCCGCAATCATCAATCCCAGAGATCAGCTTCCAGCCGGAGAAAACAGCAAAACAGCAGAACAGTGAAATACTGAAGACCAGTACGGCATGGTGATGGGGCCGAGCCACCAGCAAGGTCCCCATAACTAATTCCAGCAGAGCAATTCCCATGCTCGTTGCCACCGCCAACCAGGGGGCAACAAAAATGTCATGCGACCACACCGCCATTAGTTTCATCAAACCGGCAAACAGAAGTATGAAACTGGGAAGATAAAAAACAAGTGAAAACATTTACTTTTGTTTTTTAAGGTAAATAATTGTCAGCGTGACCAAAATTAAAACCGCAACCACAATCGCGATACTTAACGTATTGGTCGCGTTAACGGCTGGGGGTTGGCCAATTGTGTCTATATTTTCCACAAATTCACTGCCGTTCCAAACACCAACTTTCGCTTTAATTCTCCTATCAATAAGAGGAGTTCCGATAGGAATATCAAAACTACTTAGATCGAGCTCTGAATCATCTACCGTGTTTTTCCTGTCGCTAATCCTAACATTCATTTCATAAGGCCATCCGGGAGAATTCGTCCAGGTCACAACAGTTGACTCCGGAAGAATATCATCTTTGTTATAA
>JBGTHU010000813.1:0-3483 GCA_041745975.1 Mariniblastus sp. | reverse complement strand
CGCTGAAATTTTAATCCCATTAGTCCTTTCTCTAGGCTGTGCTGGTATTTCTGGCGTTTAGAATCGCTCGAATGTTTTGGAAGGCCGTAAGTCTTACCTTCGCAGTCGGTTAAATTGGAGCGTTAAATGTTTGAGGGGTCCGTTCGAGATCGTTGGGTGTCAAAAAAATTGATCGGCTGTTGTATGATTGCTTTGTCGGCGTGCCATCAATTTGTTGCGGCACAGGAGCCGTCTTTTGTTTTTTTGAACAATGTCGAGGTCGAAATTTTGGTCGAATCCCATGATTTAGGCGTTGTCAATGGCGAAAAGACCGAATTTCATTATCAGCAAGAGGTTGTGGCCAAAAGAATTGGAGGCTTATGGGGAGTTAGGGTACTAAGTCAGGTGCCTTTTGATCCTGATATTTGGCGGGCTGATTACCATGCTGTCCGTGGCAACGAGTCAATTTATGCGTATTACGCAATGCCAGATAAAAGGAAGCCGTCCGTTGATAAAATTGGAGATAAATTTTCCGTCTCGTTGCGTTCTGAAAAGGCCGGAGGTGAGGAGTCGGGTAGACTGCATTTAACGAATTTTCCTGGTGGTAATCAGGAAGTATTTGCGCCTTTGGGTATTCTCCATCGCAGGTTAGTCGAAGAGAGTTTTTTGAATAAAGCTGAGCGTAGTCTGCTTGAGGATGGATCGATTCGGTTCTCGTCAAGAGCGCCCGAAGGGCAGTTTGAGATGATTGTTAATGCTGGGCCTAAGGGAGTCCCGAAAAGTATTAGTCTGGTTCAAAGAGGAAGTGACCTTAATCTCGGACGGCCATTAAGCTCGATTAAAATGAATGGTGGGTATATTTATCCAGCAGGGGGCATTCGGGAATTTCGAATTGTTATCGATGAAATCGAGGGGGGGGTGTTTGAGTCCCAGTCCTATATTCGAAAATGGCGGGTACGGGAAGAGTTAAATTGTGAAGGTGGGGAGAGGGTAGTTAAAGAACTTCGTTGTGAGATCGCCAGCATAAGGCCAGCTAAAGACTCAGATGGCGAAAATTTATTTTTCGATCTAAGTATCCCTTTGGGACACCCAGTTTGGGTTAGTGACAGTATCCTAAATTATCGCTGGAATGGACGTTGGGCAGTCCCTGATACCTTGGCTATGCGAGAGCACTTACCTGATCGCAGTTTTAGTCGCTTAATGCTATTATGTTTTCTAGTTGGTTTTTTGATCGTACTGGGGATTGTTCTCACTTTAGTACCCCGATGGTATAGAGCAATGAAATGACAATATTCGGCGAGGATGAGTGTGCTCATGGCTAGTATTTCCGCCCGGTCGGTCGTTAGATCGGTTCCTTTTGCTTTTTCTTTCAGTCAATCCTGTTTGGTCGTATTAATTGCTTGGTTGACGGTCTCGACGGTGTCGGTAAGAGGTCAGGAGCATCGAAAATCGATCTCGTACAGAGAACGTTTACTGAGCCAGTCAGCACTTGTTGAAATGGGGTCAGGACATTCGCAACCCCTATGCGGTATCTATGCTGGCTGTCGAGCCTTAGATTTAGTCGGATTCTCGTGCGACCCGGCCGACTTTGTCACTGCCCATTATATCTCGGATCGGATGGGCAGTACGCCTGATGATCTTTTGCGGATGATTGACAAAGTTGGTGCAGAGGCGACACCGTTGATGTTTGTGTCCAAGCTAGAACTGGAACTGTTGGGTGCCCCGGTAATCGCTAACGTGCGTTCCCGGCCTTCTGCAACAGTTCATGATCATTGGGTTTGCGTATTTCCAGAAGGTTCTGGATTGACAGTATTCGATGGCCCGTATGCAGGAAAGTCTGTTGCTCCGGCCGATTTTTTACCCGTTTGGAATGGATATGCCCTGTTTGTAGGTCAATCAAACTGGAATGCAGTGTTTTGGGTTTGGGTAATTCGAATTTTCGCGGTTTTGTTATTAATGTCACCGACGATGTTGCTTCTGTACTTTTCAGGTCAAACTCGGTCGCCAGTAGGTTTCGGTAGGCAAACTGGGGCGTTGATCGTAACAACATTAGCGGTCGCTTTATTGGGACAATTCTTGTTCGGGGATCTCACGAACTATCAACGGGGCATTCGGTTGTCCGTTCTTCCCTGGTTTCCCCACTTGCGGCAAACTGTGTCAATGGAGGATTTCGTGACGTTTGCGAATGATGACAGTTATCTGTTGTTAGATACCCGTTTCACGAATGATTTCGCATATGGGTCGGTACCAGGTGCCGTCAACATACCTTTTTATTTGCCAGTAACTGAACTTGAGCGATGTTTCGACGGAATACCAAAAGATGTATCAATTGTGTTGTTTTGTCAAAGTAGCACTTGCGGGTTTTCCGAGACATTGGGGGAAAAGCTTGAATTCATTGGCTTCGAGAATGTAATGATTGCTGATGTAGGGATCAATGAGTTAAGAGAAGCAAATGTTAGATTTTAGCTGGAGCTAAGGAGACATGATTTTCATTATTTCGCTAATCATCCGAATGCTGGTTGGCCTTTTTGGGATGACACTTGTTTTTTCGGGGCTGCTTCATGTTGCTCAACCTTTTCACTTCGCCGCGAATGTAGCGGCCTATAAGATCCTACCTGAGTTTTTAATCGCGATCGTTGTTGCGATTCTTCCGGGACTTCAAATTGTGATTGGAACGATGCTAGTTGCATGCCCAGGGTGGAAGTCAGCGCACTTATTCGCTGGCGGACTGGCTGCGATTTTTGCCATTGCGCAGTCGAAAGTGTTAATTACCGGTGAGAAAATTAGTTGCGGTTGCTTTGGTTATAGCTCCCACGAGGTGGCTTGGTGGACGATGCTAATTCCTGTCGGTGGATTATTAGCATGTTCAATAGAATTAATGATGCGTCGAAAACGAGGGCATCGGCTCGCCGATTATAGAAATTCTGATGACATTACCGAATTTGATACAAAGGCGGTTTCGATCAACCGATCAGGTTTGACTCTGGTGGAGTTGTTAGTAGTGATTGGGATTATTGGTGTCCTAGTTGCAATTTTGATTCCTGCAATTCAAAAGGTCCGCGAGGCGGGGCGTCGAACTAGTTGCCTTAACCATCTTAGGATGTTGGGGTTAGCCGGGGCCAATTATGAATCTACTCATCACAAATTGGCAGAACCTTGGTTTAACGATAACTTGCAGAGCGGTCAGTATCGTGAAGATCGTGGCCCCTTTGTCCTGCTTTTGCCCTGGATAGAAGCCGTATCGTTATCGTATAGCTTTCAACCAGGTAACCCTGCGGTTTCGCCTTTACATCGGGATCTTGTGGAAAAAGCCCCATCGTTTTTATTCTGTCCATCAGCCAGGGGTGCCGATACATTGACCAATGTTGCAGATCGTTTTGGTGGCTCCAGTGTGCCTGGATTCAATACTCAATCCTGTGACTATAGTGGCAATATTGGATTTTGGGAAACTCCGAGCCGAGGCAAAAAAGGGATGCTTCAGATCGTGGTTGGAAAATATGTCAC
>JBGTHU010000812.1:0-1907 GCA_041745975.1 Mariniblastus sp. | reverse complement strand
GATGACCAAGACGATCAAAAGAAAGAAGATGAAGAAGATGAAGAGGATGAGGACGATGTCGACAAAAAAGTCAAGTTTGAGATTCGTATCCCCACCAATGCTGAGTTGGCTGCGAATTTGAAACATCATCTGTTTTTAGTTCACGGGGAATTGGATAACAATGTCAATCCTGCGAATACAATGCGTGTGGTTGACGCTTTGAGTAAAGCCAACAAAAAGTTCGACATGCTGTACTTGCCAGGAACACGTCACGGTTTTGGTTCATATCAACCTTACGTCACTCAGCGGATGTTCGAGTTTTTTGCTGACAAGTTAATGACGGAATACCAAGCGGAAAAGTAATTGACATGATACGACTGACAGTATTTCCTGGGGTCATCGTCATTGCGATTTTATGCGGCTCATTTGCCGTAGAAAATTCGGCAGCGCTGAGCCAAAACTTAACTCCCGCTCCCGATCGTCGATCTGACGAGGGGGCGGGCCCGTTTGAAAAGCTGTTGATAAAAAATGCGATGATTATCGACGGGACAGGTGCGCCCCCTCAAGGCCCTTTGTCAGTCTTGGTTTCGGGGAATCGCATCCAATCGATTGCGACTCGAATACGCGATCAACAGGTGGATCATGTGATCGATGCGGCTGGTATGTATCTGCTGCCAGGTTTCATCGATATGCACGCTCATTTGGGCGCTCCCAATAAAGCTCCCGAGGCTGAGTACGTTTATAAGCTCTGGTTGGCTCATGGGGTGACAACCGTTCGCGGGGTTCCCTTGGCACGTAACGATTTCACGTTAGGCGAACAGCGACGAAGTCAAAAGAACGAAATCGTGGCACCGCGCATCATTAATTTCCAACGACCGCCTGGAAATTTGCAGTCCCCTGATGAGGCTCGGCAATGGGTTCAACAAGCGCGTTTGAATGGCATCGAAGGGTTAAAGTTGGGAGCTTATCGACCGGAAATCATGGCCGCTTTGTTGGACGAGGCGCGGAAATTGAGAATGGGTTCGGTGGCCCACCTGCAACAAATGGGGATCGCCCAAATGAATGCGCTCGATGCGGCCAAATTGGGTCTGCAATCGGTGACTCATTTCTACGGTCACTTCGAAGCCTTACTGGCCGATCATGTAGTTCAACCTTGGCCAAGTGATATGAACTACAATGATGAGCAAAAACGGTTTGCCCAGGTTGCTCGCTTGTGGAATCAAATCCACCCCCCCGGCAGTCCTCAATGGAACCAATACCTTCAGAATCACCTTGAGTTGGGAACCGTGTTTGATCCGACGTTTTCTATTTACTCGGCCAGTCGCGACGTCATGCGGGCTCGCACCGCCGAATGGCATGCGGATTTTACCCACCCCATGCTTTGGGAGTTTTTTCAACCCAGTCGCCGCAACCACGGCTCCTATTGGTTTGATTGGACAACGGCCGACGAGATTGCCTGGCGGAATTTTTATCAAGTGTGGTTTCAATTGATGAATGACTACAAAAAAATGGGCGGCCGCATTACCACAGGTGCTGATGCTGGATTTATTTATAGCACGTATGGTTTTGGTTACATTCAAGAGTTGGAGATGCTGCAAGAGGCCGGTTTTCATCCGCTGGAGGTTATTCAAGCGGCCACCTATAACGGTGCCTTGACGTTGCATGAACCCGAGGGGAAACCAATTGAGTTTGGGGTGATTCGCGAAGGACTGTTGGCCGATATGATTCTGATTGGCGAAAATCCGCTGCAAAATCTCAAAGTACTTTATGGAACCGGCGCCGTCCGCTTGAATGACGCGGACGATCGAGCGGAACGTGTTGGCAAGATTCGCTATACCATCAAAGATGGCATTGTCTACGATGCTGCCCAACTGTTAGAGGATGTTAAGCAGATCGTTGAAAGCCATCGTAACTCGGCAAAATAAAAA
>JBGTHU010000811.1:0-1618 GCA_041745975.1 Mariniblastus sp. | reverse complement strand
GGCGTCTTGCGCCGACAGGGCCGTAGAAGATGTGGCTTGCGAAAGAAAAATCAAGCAAAGGCTAAGACAGATTGATGACACTCTTACGAATGTCAATTGTTCCAAGCTGATACAGCCGCGACTCAAGGATCTTACTTTCATGATTTTTACCCAACGATTGAAGAATTGAAGTTCGTGTTTTCCATAATTTTGATGGTGGCATCCGAGCGATTCAACACGTAAAAATGAAAACCAGGAACGCCTCCAGCCAGTAAACCTTCCACTTGTTGCACCGACTGGTCAACGCCTACTTGGAATTGCCAATCCGGATCGTTGTGCTGACCCAGACGGTTGACGAATTCATCGGGAAGCTTTGCACCGCACAACGATGTGATCCGTTTAATTTGATCTAAGTTAGTCACCGGAAGCAATCCCGGTACGATCGGCTGGGAGATGCCGATTTGTTCACAACGATCGCGGAAACGAAAGAAGTCTTCATTGTCGTAAAACAGTTGAGTCAGCACGACTTCGCCTCCAGCGTCCAACTTCCTTCTCAGTGCTTCGAGGTCCGAGTCGATCGATACGGCTTCTTGATGCTTTTCAGGATAACCGGCGACCAAAATCCCCAATTGGGGGAATTCTGTTTTGATCAAACCAACCAGTTCATTGGCATATCGAAATCCACCCGGAGTCGTTTGAAAATGAGTCGAACCCGCTGGAGGATCACCCCGCAGAGCCACAATAAAATCGACCGACTGATCGACGGCTTGCTGTAAATAAGCTCTCAAGTCATCTGCGGTGCTGCCGACCAAAGTCAAATGGGAAGCGACAGGGATTGCATAACGCCGCTTGACCTCTCCAACGATTTCCAATGTTTTGCTCTGGGTCGAACCACCGGCGCCGTAGGTACAAGTGATAAACGAGGGCTGGTAAGCCATCAAGCGATCGACATGCTGATACAGGAGTTGTTCACCCGCGACCGACTTCGGTGGAAACAATTCAAATGAGAGAGCTGGATTGGTACTTTGATAGAATTCGTAGAGCATAACTTGTTAAAATGGTTCTGTTTACTTTATCGCTCGAGCAACAGAGCAACCGTTGAAAGGATGATGATTTGTCGAGTGACGTTTTACTTGGTGAAGCTCATTAGGATGATGACTTCAACTTTTCTTATTATAACCTGAAGGCAAATTTTATTGATAGCAATATCTTATTCATTCACCTTGATTGCTACCTTAGAATCTAACGAAAGCGAATGAAAACTGCCAGTGCCAATCAAAATTTAGCGATTTATACACGTTGTAAGCACCGCAGAGGAACGTAAAACTTCACGTACCGATGGCCATCGGTATAGCGAACGCCATTGGGGCTGGAAACCAAAACGGTCGCTCGTTTCGAGATTCGATTGATGATGCCCGTATAAGATTTCCCCTCGAAATTAAACACCACTTTATCGCCGGGCCCGATCCCCAATTTTTTTTTGGCGATATCTCGGGGGGTTAGCATGCGATGGTTAGATTCAACATGGCCGAAAAAACGGTAGACGACATCTTTGAATGGATTTCGCGAGCAACTTGAATCGTGCCACAGCAGCAATTCGATCAAGTGCACGACTTCGTGTTCGACAATTCGCTGCATC
>JBGTHU010000810.1:0-2164 GCA_041745975.1 Mariniblastus sp. | reverse complement strand
CACCAAAGCAAAGTCTCGGTGTCCAGCGTTTTCAAAATGGATTTCGCTTTTCTCAACGACGGACTTGGGCATCGATTGAATCGAACCCAAATCGAGATCAAAATTGTGCCCGTTCGATTCCAAACGCGGACTGGACGATCCCGAGAGTTCCTCATCGCTGGGTGAAAAGTAAACGGTACCCCGTTCACGACGGGATTGTTCAGTTGATCCAGCTCGATTGGATGAATGGAAAAACGGATTGGTCTGAATCGGCGTGGAATTGGCTACATCGGCTTGGACGATTTGCGGTATCGCTGATGCTGCAGGCTGGGTCGTTCCCGTTTGTAACAAATCAGCATTACCCAAAGTGGAACCAACTTCTCGAGTTCGACTTTCAACAAACGAGTCCAATTCCTCCAGAGGGAGTTGCGAATCTTGCTCGGTCGATAGCTGTTTTGATCGTGAGTTAGCATCAGATTCAGCCACATCGAGGGGGAACCCGAGATCAGAAATGCCGTAAAGATCCAGACGGTCGTCCGCTTGCAACGTGCTCGTTTCAGAGGCTACATCCGATGGCTTCGAATGGGGTTGACCAGATGAAACATTGAGATCAGGGGAAGAATAGCCCGACTCCCGGTCACCAATATCCAGAAATTCGTCAGCAGAATATCCGGTCGCGGGAGAGGAGTGGGCGAACCGATGGGATTGCGACTCACTTGCGAAATTGTAAGATTCATCGACGGCTTGGGGAATCGCCAGCGACAACAGGTCTACGCCTGAAACGTCATCTTGTCGGCCATCTTGGGTCCCTATAAAGGCAAGTATCAAGGAAAAGCTGACGGCAACACCTACGCCAACTCCCAAGGATCTCCAAAATGTATGTTCATTCATCGATTGCTTCCCAAAATGTGAAAAACCGCCATGTTTGATCGTTCCGACCAGCACGACAGCGTTTTAAATATTCGTTTCAAGGAACGGCTTCTGTCGACAGTATCGACTTTATCGATTTTATTTCTTAAAACTGTTAAACGGATTGCGGTTTACCACTTAAAATTACTCGATTGCGCAATGGCTACAACCAGAAAACCTTACCCATCCTATCGGACATTCCATTTGATAGCGTCTTGGGAACGGTACCGAATTAATTTCCGTGTTGCGATATTAGCGAAAGGGCGCAGACCCTCCGATTTTGGTGACACCGGACAGTCGCGCCGTGCCAATATAAATTTGACAGTCATTTCGGGAACCGTTCCTCAGAAATTCGTGTTTGCTATCAATAGTAACCGATTCGCAATTCATTCGAGAAAAACGTAACTTCAAGCGGGTATCATCTATCAAAGGTCAAAGGCAGCAGCTTTTTATGAGTAATTCACAGAACGACAACCATCAACATTCCGCAATATCCCAGAATCGAAATTCGCCGGTCGAAACCTCCTCCCGCGGTGGATGGATATGGCACAATAGCTACCTAAAACTGCCGGAGCAGCTTTATCAAAAAGCGAAACCGGAAAAGGTGCCAAACCCTGAAATTGCCTTGTTCAATCAACCGCTGGCGGCAGAGCTGGGACTCGACTGGAAAGAATACTCCTCAGATCAATTGGCCAGCCTTTTTGCCGGACAAGTAATTCCTGCAGGGATCGAACCGCTCGCCCAAGCCTATGCGGGCCACCAATTCGGTGGGTTCACCCTATTGGGAGACGGGCGAGCGATTTTACTGGGTGAACATCAAACCCCGCAGGGAGCCCTTGTTGATGTGCACTTAAAGGGTTCGGGAAAGACGCCCTTTTCGCGACGAGGGGACGGAAAAGCAAGCCTTGGTCCAATGCTGCGAGAGTACCTTATCAGTGAGTCAATGCACGCGCTATCGATTCCAACCACGCGTAGTTTGGCAGTCGTCACCACGGGCGAAAAAGTCTATCGGGAGACGGTTCAGCCTGGAGCAATTCTGACTCGTATCGCCAAGGCTCACATTCGCATCGGTACCTTTCAATTGTTGATGGCGACACAAGACAATCAGGCACTCGAACGTTTGTTCGACTATACGGTGAAAAGGCTGTTTCCCGAATTGCTACCCCTGGAACGAAGCGACCAAGCGATCGAGTTACTGCGAATCGTAATCGATCGCCAGGCGTCTTTGATCGCGAAATGGCAATCTGTCGGTTTTATTCACGGTGTCATGAACACC
>JBGTHU010000809.1:0-3570 GCA_041745975.1 Mariniblastus sp. | reverse complement strand
CCACGTCTTAAAGGGGCGACGAAATCAAGTTCTAACAGGTCTAAAAATTGAACATCGTCGCTCCCGCTGACCTTTTCGAGAGGATTCCCACCTGAGGCTTGAACGTGGGTGGGTGGGATTTCACTCTGTTCATATCCCTGTATTTGCGGTTCCCCTTGAAGCAGCTTTTTCCGTTTTTCCCTTCTCCGGAACGGAGTTCCCAAATTGGTAAATACGGACAAACCCCGATGTTTATCATTTCTGGCAACGCGAGCCAACAATCCCGGAACCCAGCTCATCAATCGAATCGCGATCAAAAACAATCGATCGAGTTTCCAACCAATAATGACTCCCAATTCCCGATAAATGGATGCCACTTGGTGATCGGAAGCCGGGCATTGCAAGTTCCGACGATCGATCTGTACCAGGCTGCTGCGATTGGCGGCTGATAGGCGACGATCAGCAACCTCCCGAATGTTGATGGGCACGATGACCCGTACCCAAGGCTGGGGGTTAACTTTTGATGGTGTCGATTTTGCAGCGAACTGCCGAAAAAATGATTCCAACGCTCCAAACCATTCAGCCAATAATCGAGCATTCACGTTTTGACCAACGCGGCGGTCGGCGGTATCCAATTGGGCTAACGTCATCGATTCGATCCAGCGACTACACAGCTGTGGCTGGAAAACAGGTTGGCCACTGCCGAGGTCGGCAGAGTGATTTGAAGAAGTGGACAATTGGGCGGAGCGCCTGAAGATAAACTTGCAAGCACCATACAAACCGATCACTTGAAAGGGAATTCGCCTTAGATAACTCCAGCGGGTCAACCCCAGATGATTTCGCTGTCGAAAACGCTGTAAATTAACCTTCATCATCCCCTGCAAAGGGTCTCGACCGGCGATCAGGTTTTCATAAATTTCCATCCAGTCGCTGCTGATGGCGATTCCGCCACCACCATCACACCAAGCATGGTGGATAACAAACCAGACCTCGGTCATCGTTTGAGGGGTCGGGTTGCCACTTACCGTCTCTTCAACTGCCGCGGCGCCGGTCTCAATTGAGATGGATTGTTTCCACTGCCGAACGATCATCCGTGGCATCACCAACCAGTCATTGATGGCCAACGATTCGTAATTCTTCAGGAAGTCGGGTGCAGCCTGAGGCGGTTGATCAAGTTTTTCCCAGCATAACCAGGGGACGTCAGATGGGTCGTTTTGCCCGTGAGATGCGTTCGAAAGGTTCGAAAGGTTCGAAAGCTGCGGCCGTTTGGAAAGGATCGGATCTGATTGTTGCGCCAGACTGGAATCGGGGGAATACAAATCCTTGTCTTGCAGCCAGACCCACTTGCGGCGGCTAACTTGGGGACGGCATTGTAAGATTGGATGACGTTTTGCCAACCAATGGCAAGCCTGTCGAGCGATCTGCGGGTTGATAACACCGGCAAACAGCAATCGACATCCTATCTTATTGGGGTATCGAGGACTGGAGTCATGGAGATGGAACTGCTCGATGCTGGAAAGGGGAGCCAGTTCGGTTAAAGTCGGTGACGAATCGATCACAATCGTTTCCTAAAAAATAACGCCCGGCAGATTGTGAAAACAGCCGAGCGTTACGATGGAGCATAACTTAAAGGAAGTAATCGTTAAGGGAATGTTCTCCCGAGTAAACCTTGGGAAAAATAAGCAAAACCGATCAACGAATGCCTCCCCGTGGCGGCGTTCTCATTTCGCCCTCGACAGGCGGCACGCCTCTGACGGGACTTCCAACGCCACCACTGGTCGCTGTCGATTCGCTAGCCTTGATGCGAATACGGCGAAACTTTACCGGGTCGCCATGATTTTGAAAAGCAATGTGACCAGTTTCCAAGGTGGCAAACTTGTCCCAATCTTTGAACTTTGATTTTGCCAAACGCTCACTCCAGTCAGCGCTGCCGATTTCAGCGACAACCACTCGAGTGTCGTTGAGATAGTGAGTGATCTTGTTACCTTCGACCACAATGCGACTGGTATTCCACTTACCCGCATCGCGAATTTTCTTTCTTTCAGCGGGATACAACCCGTACAACGCACCTGACGATGTCAGTTCACTAGCCTTGTCGGCGTGCCTTTCATCGTCCAAAATTTGAAACTCGGGGCCCGTAATATACGGCGCCGAATCGCCTAATCCGACTCGAATCATGATCCCGCTATTTCCTCCTTCGGAAACATTCCATTCGACCTGCAATTCAAAGTCTTGGAACGTGTCTTTGGTGATGATGTCGCCTGAACCGACGCCGTTGAAAATCAAGGTCTTGTCTTCAACACTCCAGCCGGAAGGGATTTCCTCGGTCTGGTATCCACGAAATTTGGACAAGTCATTGCTGTCTAAAAAGTCAATGTTTATTGTGTCTTCCGTTGTATGTTGCTGCTGCGTGACACCTAGTTGACGTATTTGTTGGGCTGAAAGTCCCATCGAAAATAAGCAACACGAACTGGCGGCTATCAACAGCACATAGGCATCTTGACGTAAAATGGTTAGCATGGTTTTAATCCTTAATTAAAGAAGTTGACTGAAAGCGAATTGGTATAGTGAATTTCCATTGCAACAATTTAAGTTCAATGTGGTTAATTCTGCCATCCAATAGCGATATTGTAAGTGTTTTTTTGACGATTGTCGATAAAAAAAATAGCTTTGTTCCCCTTTTTCATTTTTAAGTGCGAATGCCGGCTGAAAGCTTGTGCATTTAGTAAATTTTCGGAAAATGTTGTTAGTGCTCGGCAACCGCTGGGCGGTAAACTTGTCCATCGCGTCTCGCGCCGCGTAATCGTTCAAGTGCCCGTAAGTGTCCAACTTGTCGATTGTTTTTTTCGCGCTGGAGCTATTCTTCTCGCTCAGCCCTATCAATTTCTCTGAGAGCCATCCTGGAGTTGTGGACAAAATTACACGTTCGATTCAACCAAGTTTAGGAAGCCGCTTATCTTTTCGGGTTTTCCGGTCTTTTGTCAGAAATTGAAGAGGTAGGATGCCACCTGATAAGGCAAAGATTTCGCTGGTCTCGACCCGAAGGCGGTTCAGCTTCCCTTGGCGCACTAATTCGGGCATGTTGTTCTCCCTTGTGTCACACGGCCCTTCGGGTTCATGGAGATTTATTTCATTCGACCTTCTATTTGTTAATCAATTGCGAAGGTCATTCCTTGCTATCTCTTAACATCGGCAGCCCCGTTTTTAACGACCCGCTGCACCTTTCTATCTTACCAAAGCGGCAATTTCAAAATTTTAAAGAACGAATTTAAGGGATTTTGGTGTTTTTGTAAAAAAAATCTTGACTATTATGGAGGTTCGTTAATAATCTCGTTGTCTTGAAATCATATTGCAACGATGGCCGTCCTCGAGGTGCGCTCTAGTGGAGTCCGCCGGAACTGCTGAAGCGTTAAGCATCGCAGTGAGGATTGACCATCTCAATAGCCCAAGTCAATTTTGCATAAAAATTGTTTTGAAAATGATTTAGACGTTCCCTATGACGCGGTAGGACGCCGATATTCAACTCGGAGAGTTTTCAAAGGGGGGAGGCGGGAGGCATAGATCGTGATTCGGCGGTAAATCAATGAGACG
>JBGTHU010000808.1:0-6365 GCA_041745975.1 Mariniblastus sp. | reverse complement strand
CTCGGTATCGCTCACCGCTGTACGGATCCAGGTACCAACACCGTTTGACACACAAGTGAATTCGGATCGTCCCCTCGCTCAATCGCTGAGGGATATCGGCAACGGTATACAAGCGGAGATGATGTGGTTGGCCAAATTCGGCTTGACCGGGGGCCAGCACACCCACGTGCTGGCCCACATCAATGTTTAAGTTGTTTCTCACATCCAAGACAATCTCCCGGATTTCATCCACGGAATCGGCCGAAGAAAGCCGTTTTGATTGAACCACTTGAGCAGGATAACGTGTACTTATGTCGTAATCTTGTAAACGCATGGGTCGACCTCTTTTTGTGGAAAATTGATAGACAAATTGATTGTACCGTAGAAATATATAGTTTTTTTTTAACGAGCCGTTTGACTTTTGTCGCACAGACCAAATCGTGCGCAACTCATGCAACTTGCCAACTCCTCCTCTGGCGATTCACCTCCCGGCGATTCCTCTTCCTGCGAATCTGTTGAGCCTTTTCGCGTTTGATTTTGATAGATCGTTTGAACGGTTAGCCAAAATGATCCAATCACAACCATACCCCCAATGGCTTTCGCGATTTCAGGCAGGGCGTTTAATATTTCCGCCATGCTTATCCCCCGTCCAATCCGGCAAATCCCATAAAACAGAGAGACAACAAACCGGCCAATACCAGCGTGATTGCTGTTCCCCTGGCCAGATCAGGCAATCGAGCCAATTCCAATTTTTCTCGCAAACCCGCAATCAAAATTAATGCTAATGTAAATCCAACACCGGCACCCAAAGCGAAAACTAACGATTGCCAGAATCCGTACTCTTTATTGGTTTGAAATAAAGCCAGCCCCAGAATCGCACAGTTCGTGGTAATCAGTGGTAAGAAAATACCAAGCTGGCGAAACAATATCGGACTGGTCTTTTTGATAAACATCTCGACCAGTTGCACCGTCGATGCGATCACGGCAATAAAGGAAATCAACTGAAGATAGGGTGCGTCGATCCAGTTCAATAGTGTTTGAATGCCAAACGCGCAAACCGAAGTGACTAACATCACAAACGTTACCGCGCCCCCCATGCGAACGGCCGTTCCCAGCTTCCCCGATACTCCCAAAAACGGGCAAATGCCCAGAAAGTACGCCAACACAAAATTGTTAATCAAACAAGCGTTGATAAATATCGAAACCAAGGATTCTTGTTGCATGATCTTTCCTATTCCGTCTGGTTACAGTCTGGTTCAAAGTCTTGTTAATGGTTACGAGTCATGCGACCGGCTTGCCGACGTTGATGGATCCAGTTTAACAACAACACCCATCCCGCCAATGTAAAAAAACCACCCGCCGGAAGGATCATCACCACCCACGGTTGGAAGTGACTCCCCAATAGATTCACACCAAACAAACTGCCACTGCCCAGCAACTCCCGAACGCAGCCAAGACATAGTAGCGCGATGGTAAAACCTAATCCCATTCCGGTGGCATCTAACATCGATCGCGACAGCGTTTGCTTAGAAGCAAACGCTTCAGCACGACCGAGAATCAAACAATTTGCCACAATCAAGGATATAAATGCTCCCAATGCCCGATGTAGCTCCAAACTCAAGGCTTGAATTACATAGTCGACAATCGTCACAAACGTGGCAATTACTAAGATAAACGTCACGATCCGAACTTGCTTGGGGACCCAGTGCCGCAGTAGAGCGACACTGAGATTGGACATTGCTAACACGAAACTGGTTGCCAATCCCATCGCCAGCGCGTTGATCGCTGTGTTGCTGACAGCCAAAACAGGGCACATCCCCAACACCTGTACGAACACCGGATTTTGCGCAAACACCCCCTTCAGAAACTCATCGGCCGATGATATTTCAACGTCGTTTGAAATCATCGTCGCGCCCTTTGTCGTGGTGGTATTAATGTTCATAACAATTTAATTTCGATTCGCCCAAACTTTTTTTGTAACGCTTCGGACCGACGGTGTGCTGCGTCGCGATTCCATTGGATTGGCCGAACGGAATCGAATCGATGCCAATGCGGCCGATGAAACGAATCCTAATCGCCGACTACACACACCCTACAACTACTTCACACACCCTACCTAACTTATTCTTTAAAATCATTAACCCGACGATGCAGTAACGGCAGCCATCGCTCGGCTCCTTCTCCTATTATCCGTGTCACGGTCGTCGCTGAAATCGTGGCGCCGGAAATACCATCGACTTGCCAATCTTTCTCTTTTTCACCTGGCTTAACAAATTCTATCGGGTGAATTAAGCCGACTCCGTCGGCAGTTAGTCTCACATCCAACCCATTAAAATTTCTTAAAAAGTTTTCATCGTGTTCGATTCGATCTCCTAAACCAGGTGTCTCTCGGCTGGACAAGACCCGAAAACCGAGAATCGTTTGACTTTCAAATGAGTATCCATAGATCAAGTGAATCAGATCCTGGTACCCGGCCCTTTGGCCTTGCAAGGCGATACCAATCAAATCCCCTTGATCATCGTAGCCAGCAAAAACGATGTCGGCACCTTCTTGATCGGCAGCGATCGAAACAAACTTCCCCCGGTCGCTCAATTGGAACGCTTGACTGGTTGTTGCTCCCGGCAAGACCGATAACACCGCTTGCTGTCGATAATTGATTTGGTTCTGTTGAATTATCGGTTGCGTCATTAGATAGACGCTGACAATTGCCAGTCCGCAAACCGCACCGACGCTGATCAAAGTCAAATACATCGCCAACACGGGTGTGTCGTTTTTTTTGGCTGGTTCCTGGTTCTGCAGATTGACCCGCAAAGTTCCAGCATCGTCGGCTGAAGTAACTTCAGCCGCTTTCTCTTCATCCGCCTTCTCTCCAGTTGGTACGTTTCGGTCGACAGCCTGTGGTGCTCGCTCGAGTCGATCCCGATCGGATGGCGGCAATGATCCGCTCGCTTGCTTCTTTGAATCATACCTCGAACCATATACCGAGGGTCGAATCCAGTAATCGATATGAGGCGAAATTGCATTTCCCAGCAAGATGGCATACATCACACCTTCCGGCATACCGCCCCATACCCGAATCACGATCACCAACAGACCAATAACCATTCCGTACAAGACGCATCCACGGTGGGTCATCGGCGAAGCGACCATATCGGTCGCCATAAAGACCGCCCCCAACATCAAACCACCCGAAAAAAGCATGAACCAGGGGCCGGCGTATTGGTTTGCATCGATCGTCTGCAGAATAAAACTCCCCACCGCGACAGTGGCCAATATCGCGGCGGGGATTCGCCAATTGAGCATTCGTCGCGCCGCCAAATAGATGCCTCCCACCAAAATCATTAACGCCGATGTTTCGCCGACCGAACCGGGAACCGTCCCCAAAAACAAATCGACACTCATGGTCGAAACCTGTTCGAATTTCCACTGCGATAATGCCGTCGCTCCCGTGACGCCATCGTAGACGGGTTGAGCCAGCGGCCACGCCAGTGAAGAACTGGGAACCGAGGTAAATCGATCGCTACCCAGTACCGGCCAAGTCGTCATGGCAGCCGGAAAGGCAGCTTGCATTAGCGCGCGACCCACTAAGGCGGGATTGAAACAGTTGTAGCCCAGTCCACCGAATAATGTTTTGCCCAATCCAATTCCTAAAACGCCTCCGACAGCCACCATCCACAACGGCAGGCTGGGTGGGAGCGTCATACCGTACAACAGACCCGTCACCGCCGCTGACCAATCGGTGATGGTCGTCTCGCGCCCCGACAGGCGGCAGATGAGGTGTTCGGTCACCACACAGGAAACGACCGCCATCGATAAGATTACCAGCGTCGCCAATCCAAATTGATAGACTGCAAACAGGGAAACCGGCAACAAGGCCAACACGACGTTGAACATGATGCTGTCCGTGCTAGAGCCACTAAGGATATGGGGCGAACTGTGAATCTCAAGTGTCTTGTGGAAGCGTTTGACAATCATTGATTCACTGAAGCTCCGCTTTTCGAACTGCCGCTTTCGAGACCCGAAACATCTGCACCAGTGGAATGTGAGAGGGACAAACATAGGTGCAACAGCCACACTCAAAACAATCCATCAAATGATAGTCATCCGCCATGACTTGATGTTGTTGTTTTTGGGCTAACAAACCCAATTGAGACGGATTCAAAAAGATCGGGCAAGCATCGACACAATACCCGCATCGAATGCAAGGGTATTGCTTCACGTTCCCTAAATTACCAGTTTGTTGTTCGGTAAAAGCGATCACTCCGGTTGTCCCTTTGGTGACTGGAATGTCCAAGCTCGAAACCGCTTGCCCCATCATCGGTCCCCCCAAAAATATGCGGCTGATATCTTCGGCGACACCCACGGTCTCCATCACGAATCTCAGCGGTGTGCCGATTGGAACGCGATAATTCCCCTTGTTGATCACACCGGGTCCCGCGATGGTGAGCACGCGTTCTTGCAGGCCGGAACCTGACGGCAATAACTGACCTATCTCCGCACACGTCGTCACATTGGTACAAATCGTGCCCACGTCAATCGGTAACTTACCGGACGGAATCTGTCGGCCGGTTAGAGCCTGGATCAATATTTTTTCTGCCCCCTGCGGGTATTTCACGGGAACCACTTCGACAAAGATATCAGTGAGCGAGCGTTTGGCAATTTCATTGCGCAATGAATCGGCCGCGTCCGCTTTGTTGGCCTCGATGGCGATCACCGTTTGCCCAGCCTGGGTCACAGTCTGCAGATAACGGATACCGTTCAGCACGTCGGCAGGATACTCCAGCATTACCCGATGATCCGTCGTCAAGTAAGGCTCACATTCGGCGCCGTTTATAATCAAGGTATCGACCTGTTTATCAGCCGGAATGCGAAGCTTGGCATGAGTGGGAAACCCGGCACCGCCCAACCCTACAATTCCGGCTTGTTGAATCGCCGTAAGAATTTCGTTCGGACTGGCCGCTTGAACATCGCAAGCGACTCCCGGCAAAATCTCCTGCGTCGACGCGGCAAAGGGCTCGATAAAGATCGCCGGTGCCATCCGTCCCGAAATATTCGGAGCCAATCCGATTTTGCGCACCAATCCCGACGCGGGGGCGTGCATGGCAACCGATATCTCTCCATCCGGTTGGGCGATGCATTCCCCTCGTACCACCTCCTCCCCTTCACCAACAGTGGGGGTCGCCGGTTTGCCGATATGCTGTGACAATGGCACGATCAACACAGGTGCAAACGGGAACTGTCGAATCGGCAACCGATTGGTTTCTTCTTTACACTCGGGCGGGTGGATACCATGAGCAAACGTCTTGGTTCCCAACAATCCCCAAACATGGTCAAGCATTAGTTATGTTTCTCCCCGCGAGCGATCCACTTATCAATTCCTTTTTGTTGACGATCTTGGGGTAGACCGGGATGGATAATTTGGGCGGTACATCGCTCGGCCGCTTTGACTAATTCTTGATAGCTGCCCGCCTGAGGGTCTTTGATAAAGGCCTTTTTTTGTTGGTTGTAGGCAAACAGCTGGGGATTGATTTTGACGCACTCATCGCAAGCAGTACATTTTTCGGTATCGATCCAGGGAGCCATATAACCTCCGTCGACCGAGGCAGCAGACTTCGCCGTCGATTTTCGATTGCCAGTGGCATTGCCAGTGGCATTGCCAATGCCAGTGCCAGTGGCGTTGGCATCAGAATTGGCAGAACCGTCCATGTCAGTCTGTTGAGACGGATTGATGCAGGCCGCACCCAAATTTTGCGAGGATGATTGAAGCGTTGACAAATCGGCTCCCATCACCAATTGCACAAAACTGTTGGCAACCGTATTTGCCACTTCTTGCCGAACGCTTTTCTCGATCTCGGCGCGATTGATTTCTTTTTTGCCGACACCGGCGATCGATTTGAGCATTTGCCAAAAATTACGACGGTCAAGACAAGATTCCACGATCGGTTCAGCAACCATCAATCGAGTCAACTGGCCTTGGCGATCGACACTCCAAACAAACGGGAATCGACCTTCCCGATCTTCATCATCCAATTCTAAGAAATCGGCGATGGGAATCATGTTCTCATTCCAAGTATCGGGTGGGGCCAAGCGGAAGTGTTTGCGAAAGCGATTCTCCGTCACGGCAAAATCGGCAAAGGTCATCGGCAGTTCCATCGTGCGTTGGCGATGGCCATCCTGGTAGGTCAACTGGTATCGCGGCCAGTCACGTTGAATGTCGGGATTGCCTTCCAAATCAAAACATTCAACGGGCAAAATCCCCGCATCGGGATCGAAGCGGAATAGCGGATAGGCTCGCGATTCAACGACCAGTTTGGCTTGATTAAAGCTCATGTCATCACCGATACCATGTTCCGGCTGACAGGAAGTATACAAATTAAACAGTGCGG
>JBGTHU010000807.1:0-1872 GCA_041745975.1 Mariniblastus sp. | reverse complement strand
CGACCTTGGTAAACCCTTCTGCGGAACACGAAATCGAAACCGCAATCCAAGCAGTAGCCAATCTCCGGCCGGGGCAAGTCCGCCGGGACTTGCCCGGACGAATGGTCGTCCAAACGGGTGACGGTTTATTGAGTGTGGATGAACTTCAACCAGCGGGCAAACGAGCGATGTCGGCCAACGATTTTTTGCGAGGTTATACGTCGAACGACGACCAATTTGCGTTTCGAAATTAAATGTAGTCGTTCACCATTAGTTATCAAATTTATGCAAAAAGTCTTGATCCTGCTTGATGATTTGGCAATTTGGAAGCCTTACTATCCGACCGAAAGTGTCATCACGGCCACCGAATACCTGCAACAAACAACCGACCTTGATCCTAAATTGGTCATCAATCTCTGTACTGACATCTCCTACAATTCGGAAGGATATTACTGCTCGCTATTAGCAGCCGCTCGCGGCCAGCGGGTGATCCCCAGTGCCGAACTTTTAAACAAGATTGAATCGGGAGCGGGGATTCGTATGGATCGGTCTCTTCAGAAACTCTGCCATGGCTGGATCGAAAAACATCGGCCGTCGGGTGAAATCTGGAATTTAGACGTCTATTTTGGAACTTGCGCCGAATCTGGCCTGGAAAAAATTGCACGTTTTGTTTTCGACTACTACCAGTATCCGCTGCTCCGAGTTTCCCTAAACAAAAAATCTAAAAATCAAATCGAATCAGTTTCGCCGGTCAAGTTGTCGGAATTGTCGGATGAACAGCAAACACTTTTCGCCGAAGCTCTCGATCGATTCAACCAGAAAATCTGGCGAAGCCCCCGAACTAAAAAAAAGACTCGGTATGATCTGGCGATCTTTCATGACCCGCATGAAACGTTCCCTCCCAGCAACAAGAAGGCGCTTGCTAAATTTGTAGACATCGCCAAAAAAATGAATATTAATGCCGAATTAATCACCGAACAGGATTCACTTCGATTAATGGAATTCGATGCATTGTTTATCCGGCAGACAACCGCATTAAACCACATCACCTATCAAATGGCTCAAAAAGCTCAACAAGCTGACATGGTGGTTGTCGATGACCCCCTCTCCATCGTGCGCTGCACCAACAAAGTGTTTTTGATGGAGTTGCTCAATCACGAAGGTATCGCGGCTCCCCAGTCAAGGTTGGTATTTAAATCCTCTCCCGACAGCTATGACGCTGTCGTTCAGGCATTGGGATGCCCTTTCATTATCAAAATCCCCGACGGTTCTTTTTCCAATGGAGTCAAAAAAGTCAGCAGTCAAGAGGAATATCTATTTGTGCTGGATGACTACTTCCGGCGATCGGCCATTTTATTGGCTCAAGAATATTTGCCAACGGATTTCGATTGGCGAATTGGAGTGCTTGATGGCGAACCTTTGTTTGCTTGCAAGTACTTTATGGCAAGGGGACATTGGCAAATCTATCACCATCGTGGGGCCGGGAAGTCCAGCTGTGGTCAAACCGAAGCGGTTCCACTCTATCAGGTGCCCAAGTCCGTCATCAGAAACTCTATAAAAGCAGCCTCCCTTATCGGCAAAGGGTTGTATGGCGTGGATCTGAAAATGATTGATGGAAAGGGGGTAGTGATTGAAATTAACGACAACCCCAACCTTGATCATGGCGTTGAAGATGCGATTCTTGGTCATGAGTTGTACTATCGCATCCTCAACTACTTTGTCCGCTATCTTGAGCAAAAAAGCCAGCATATCGGATAGGCCAGCATATCGGATGACTCATAAGCTAACAATTCGACAGGCCATCCCAACAGACTTGCCCAAAATACTTTCGATCGAAAATCAATCCTTCAATGAACAAGCATTCAATGCCCGCCAATTTAAGTATCTGATGAG
>JBGTHU010000806.1:0-1876 GCA_041745975.1 Mariniblastus sp. | reverse complement strand
CCTGGTTCGGAACTAGTTCCCCAGCTATTTGAGGCGTGGAATAACGCTCAACACGACAGCTCACAGAACATCTTGTCGGTTGATGCCATTTCATCGAATGCCGAGGCTAAAAAACTTCGCGTCTTTTTGTTGGGAGCAGGCGTGGGAGTTGGATTCCGAGCGGCCATGCGTATGAAACGAAAATGGCCGATGGTAGAAACGGTGGGCGTTTACAGTCCACCACTCGGTTTTGAGAATGACGACGATGAATCGAATTACATCTTGGGCAGAATCGCTCTCAGTCGCCCCGATGTCGTGATCGTCGGCTTGGGAGCACCTAAGCAGGAATTGTGGGTCAACCAATATCGAGAGCAAATACCTGCCAAAGTCGCACTGTGTGTGGGAGCCACGATCGACTTTTTGGCAGGTGAAAAAAAACGAGCTCCCCGTTGGATGCAACAAGTCGGACTGGAATGGTTTCACCGTATGTGCAGCGAACCGAAACGGCTGGTCAAACGATACGCCAAAGACGCTTGGATCTTTCCCCAATTGGTATGGGAAAACTACCGACAGAATCGTTTCAAATCCGCAAAAAATTGCGGGTAGGTCTTTGCCACACAAGCCGGATTCAAAATCTTCACACCGGGAACTTTCAGACCGACCAACGCCAAGCTCATGGCCATACGGTGATCATTATAGGTTTCAATAGTGGCACCCGACATGGTTGGAACGGGTTGGATTGCTAAACCGTCATCGAATTCGGTGACCGTCGCGCCAAACTTTCGCAACTCGATCGCCAAATTTCCAATTCGATCAGTTTCCTTGATCCGATTATGAGCCACGTTGCGAACACGTGTTGGACCGTCAACGAACAGCGCGACCGCAGTTAACGTTTGCACCGTGTCGCTGATCTCCGACATGTCGACGTCAATCCCTTTTTTCGCTGGTCCAATCACCGTTGTCGAACCGTCGGCATACTCGACGGTGCAACCCATCTTTGCTAAACATTCAACAAAACGAATGTCACCTTGAATTGAAGACCGATCCAATCCTAACACCGTCGCCCTACCACCGCAGATCGCCGCAGCCGCAAAAAAGTAACTGGCAGCGCTGGCATCTGGCTCAATGGTATAGTGCGTCGAACGATAAGCGGATTGGGGATCAAAAATGAATTGATCGGCGGTACTGGAAACAACCGGCTGCACACCAAAATCATGTTGCATCTTCAGAGTCATTTCGATGTAAGGGCGGGAGACCAATGCCCCTTCCACGGAGAGGCAAACTTCACTCTGAGCCAGGGGTGCGGCCATCAATAAACCGCTGAGATATTGACTGGACAGGTCTCCTCGGACTCGCGTTACTCCGCCGATGACGCGAGGGGAATCAATAATAACCGGCGGACATTGATCAGGAGATTCCGTTTTCACATCGGCCCCCAACATTTGCAGTGCATCGACCAAGGGGCCTATTGGACGTTGCCGCATCCGAGGAATCCCATCCAATCGATAGTGCCCGCCCGCCATCGCCAAAGCTGCGGTTAAAAAACGAATCGTCGTGCCGCTGTTCTCGACATCGATTTCGGCTTGTGGTTGGGGGAATTGTCCGCCACAACCTTCGATGGTAGCCGATTGCTGCGGGAGATTGATCTCGATTGACACTCCCAATATCCGCAAACCTTCAATCATCACTCGCGTATCATCACTATTCAAAAGGCCCGTCAATTCAGTTTGGCCGTGAGCCAAAGCAGCCATCAACAGCGCTCGATTGGTGATGCTTTTCGATCCCGGAGGACGGAGAGTGCCGTTAAGAATACCAATAATGGGAGTGATTTCTTGCATCGGTGTGAGCGTTGAGCGATTTTGATTCGGTAAGATGCCCCGTATCGGGAAAGTCGCCC
>JBGTHU010000805.1:0-3725 GCA_041745975.1 Mariniblastus sp. | reverse complement strand
GGGTGGTGGTGGTTCCTTGGAGACACCGGGGCCCTACCGTCCGTTTTTTCAAAATTCAGTCCGCCGAGCACATCACTACGTAATGGTTCACATCAATGGAAAGCATTTAGAACTCAAAGTCTTTGATTTACAAGACCGACTCTTTGACCAAGTCAAGATTGAAAAGCGACCTAGTAATTAAGCCTAAGCCGCGACTTGATGGCCTAAGGAATAATCGATTTTTAATATTCGCTTAATACTGCATTAACATAAACAACTTCCAATAGGGTGAGAGTCGATGAATTCAGAAAACTGGAATAAAAAACCGCAACCAACTTGTTTTACACCAACGCTGAGACTTCTTTGTGCCGCGATTGCGTTTTGCCCGTTACTGTTTTCAGGATGCGGTGCTGATACGAAGCTCAATCCGATCGCCGGTAAAGTCACTCTGGACGGAAAAGGCTACTCTCGATTGCTGGTCTATTTTAGACCAACCAAGGGAAAGCCCAACCAATTTAATATGGGTGTGGGTGAAACGGACGAGAATGGTATTTTGACATTGCGTTCTTCCGGCGGAGACGGGCTGATCGCGGGAACGTACCGAGTCGCATTTACCTACCTGATAGTTCCCGGGCAACGTGAACCGGCAGGACTTGATGAAAAATTGGATGGTCCAGGAATGGCAGAGCCAATCGAGAAGGTTCCGGCCCTCTATGCTGACTGGGAAAACAGTCCGGTGATGTTCACGGTCAAGCACGGGAGCGACAATTATTTTGAATTCGATATCCCTGCAGAATAAGTGTCGCTATGTATTAAAACTAGGCTTTGTCAGAAAAGGGGTCAGACCCTTTGAATCTGACAATTTCTTTCCATTTCGCGTCTCGCCGGAGAGGGTCTGACCCCTTTTCTGACCTAATGAGGTATGCCCCTCTCGGGGCATAATAGTAAAACCGAGGGATAAACGCTTGATCCCCCAAGGGTTTGACCCCTTGGGAGACACGCAAAAACTACTTTTTATTTTTTTAAGGAAATTTTAGATGAAACACAGATTCAAACAGCAAGGGTTTACCCTCGTCGAGTTATTGGTAGTAATTGCCATCATCGGCATTTTGATCGGCATGCTCTTGCCGGCAGTTCAGCAAGTCCGCGAAGCCGCGCGACGCACGGCATGTGCAAACAATTTAAAGAATATGGGTTTGGCGTTCCATAACTTCGCCTCGGCCAATCGAGACCAACTACCGATGTTGGGTGAAGCGGAAGAAGGCGCACATTGGTCGGCATTTATCTTGCCTTTCGTCGAACAAAATACGGTTTACGAGAAGATTTCCTTCGGCTCGAACGACTGGGCTCAAAGTGTGGCCCACTCGAATCCGTCGTTTGACTCACCGATCCCTAAGGTGCGAAATATTGCTGCCGCCGAAACGGTTTTTACCCTGTTTCGCTGTCCTTCAACCGCTCAACCCGAACATATATTTGACGGTTCCACTTGGGTTCCGCCATGGTTTGTCGCACGGCGAGTACCGGCGAATTATCTGGGCGTGGTGACCGGAATTCAACCCCATGATTGGGCACCAGCATCCGGCTGGAGCATCTTGCGTCGGCCCACATGGAACGGCAATCAAACCCTGGGACATTGGGAACTGGATGGCATGATGATCACTCGTCCCCGAGGCCCCAATGGGATCGCCAACCGCGTTGCGCAAGGGGGTACTGGTGGTGCGGTATATTTGGCCAATGTTTATGACGGGCTATCCAATACGCTGATGATTGGCGAGGCAGAATCAGAACCTGATTTAGCATCAATTGCCGCGTCGAGAGAATTTCCAAATTCAGGCCGCAAGGACCATTGGGCGCTGGGAGGGGATGACTTCGACAGTTGGGAAGGAGTCGATTGGTCCGAAATGGGTGGATCGACCGCGGTGGCTATCAATTATCGACGTCCGCCCGGTAATCCCTCGAATATCCAAAAAGATGGAAGCTTGGAATGGGGGGCCTATGAAGTGAGCTTCGGCAGCAACCATCCCGGAGGTGCCCAGTTCTGTGTGGGTGACGGAGCGGTTCGCTTTCTACCAGAAAATATCGATCCGATGACTTTTAGTGCTCTGGGAACTCGAGCCAATTCCGAAGTCGTTTCGATGCAAGGTCTCTAACTAAAAGAATCTCTGCCGTTTTGTTTTGGACGTGAAACCCGAACGGCAGACATAATTTTACCATCCTAAAAAGTGGAAGCGTCTTTCCAAGAAGCATTTATGATGGTAATTTTTTGTCTGCCGCTTGCTCTTGAAAGTGTCCCAGACAATTAGCCTTAACTTTCATCCCTCCAACGTGAATCATTCTATGCAACCAACCCGTACCGATAGCTTGATTGTTGCTTTGGCAGAACTCTTCGAAAATCGTGGAGGCGAAAGTTATGCTGATGAGGAAGTCACCCAACTCCAACACGCACTTCAAACGGCTACGTTGGCACTCGAGGAAAAGGCTGACGATCGTTTGATTGTGGCGGCTTTTCTTCACGATCTGGGTCACATCTTGGAACCTCATCAGCTACCAACATCGTGCGAAGAAGACTTGGATGACCACCATGAATCGGTCGCCAGACAATTTCTAGGAAATTATTTTGATGCGACAGTTCTCGATCCGATCACACTGCATGTGGCGGCCAAACGGTATTTATGTACCATCGAACAAGATTACGCAGATCAATTGTCACCGACTTCATTAAAAAGTTACTACGATCAGGGCGGGCCGATGAGCCCTGCGGAAATCGAGAATTTTCAATCGGAACCCCATTTTGAAGCGGCGTTACGGTTGCGAAGGTGGGATGACCAGGCCAAATCCAAAGACGCTCAAACACCAACAATTGACTTTTTTCTGAAAAAGATAGAAAGCCTATCGAAGACTTGATCAGCCAAACATCAATGTGGCCATCGCCAACGTGAGCACCACATTCAAAGTCTGGCCACAGATATACAATAACAGCGGTTTGCCATCCTGTAGGTATTTGCTCAATTCGCGTAAGTTGCTCTCCAAGCCGATGGAGACAAAAGCCAGTGCAAAAAACCAATCTCGTAAAATCTCACTGCCATTCTTGACAACTTCGTCCACCCATACGGCTCCATTGGGAAGAAAGCTGTGAATTAGCGAAAACGAAATCGAAGCAGCTAAAAATCCAAACACAAATTTGGGGAACCGATGCCAAATCTCCCACGCGTCAACGCCCGGTCGACTGGCATCCCGATCGACCCAGCGCACCCAATACAAGGCCACACAAAAGGCCACCACACCAACCAATACATTTTGGATCATCTTGATCGTCATCGCCGCTTCTTCGGCTCGTTCACCAATCATCTTGCCTGCCGCTCCGACAGCCGCAGTAGAGTCGATTGTTCCGCCAATCCAGGCTCCCGCGACGGTTTCGTTGATCCCCATTATCTTAATCACTTGCGGCAGCACCACCATCATGATCACCGTGAAACTGATGGAAATTCCGATCGCCAACGACAGCTCTTCTTTTTTGGCCCGGCAAGCCGCCGCTGTGGCAATCGCTGACGAGACCCCGCATACCGACATGTCTGCCGAGATCACCATGTTTAATGATTTTGAGGGGATCTTGAGAATTCGCTGGCCAAACCAAAATGTCGAAACTAAAACGACCGGAGTGACCACCCAAGCCACCGCCAACCCTGGCAACCCCAATGTCATCAGCACACCAAATAAGATCTTAGCACCCAGCAGTACCAACCCGG
>JBGTHU010000804.1:0-3681 GCA_041745975.1 Mariniblastus sp. | reverse complement strand
ATCGTGGTGGCTCAAGGCCGATTGGATTTTCGTGGTGGTGATGAAGCAAACTTGATCGTCGATAAAGTTGTCCCGATTGACCAATTGAATGAGACCATGGCGCAAGGGATCAAACTCCGATTTCAACAAGCTCACGATGGTTCTCAGAAAATTAAAACCGCCTATGAAATTCTGCGGGGCTATCCAGGTAGCCAAGCCCTAGCAGTGGAATTGCAACTAGAAAATGGTGTCCGAGTTGATCTGAAATCGAATAAACGTTTTGAACTGCGGGACGAGTTGTGCCATCGGTTGCGAGAGTTGTTGGGGGGCACCAATGTGGAAATGATCGTCGACGAGAAAAAACTGACAGTTAAGGCACCGACCGGAAAGAAGTGGCAACGCTGATCTGAAAAAGATCTGAAGAAGTTCTGAAGAAGGAACGAATTCGGTGAATATTGCTCCACGCAAAGTCGGTTTGAATCTCAGTTTTGCGAGATTGTCGACCAAGCTTGCCGCGAATTTAATGGCAAGTTTGATCAAGATCCAAAATTTCCGATTGAACAATTTTCAGCCATGATTACGAAGTTTAAGAATTCTTGCGATTTATCGATGAAGCACGCAATGCGATGCGATTGACCCATCCCTCGATCGTCAAAACCTATTCCCTAGAACAGCGAGATGGTTTTCTAGTGATTGTGCAACAGTTTATTGATGGTTGCGATCTCAGAGAGTACGCGAAAAAGCCATTGTCTCGGACTGAAATTGTCGAAATCATCGCTTCGGTTGCTGATGGCTTGGGAATGAGGCCGCCGATTCTTGAAGTGTTAAGCGGAGACATGGTAGTGCCGCGGACTCTGTTGGCAATCAAGGCGTGTGGTTCACAGCAAGTTAGTTTGTATCGCCTGCTGAGACTCTATCTAATGTATCAAGAAAAACAGAGCGAAAAAATGCAACGACTGATTAACTGGATCTGCAAAATTGAATGGCGTTGGCAAGCGTGGCGATCGTGTGCCTGGTGAACCGTCGGAAGACGAATTCACCGAATTGCGATAAACTACCTGCAAGCGGTTACGAAATGTTTAGTCTGCAGAAAGGGATACCAACATCAGCATGCTAAATCAACGCAAAAATCGAGCGTTCGAATCCAAAATGGATTGGAAAACCAACGGAGCTAGATTGGATTATGATTATCCATTTTCTCAAGCTAAGTCAAATTAGGATAAAATCAATTTTTGAACCAATTTGAAAATATATTGAAGTAATTCAATCCGTTATCGAAGTTGCCACCCCGGGGATATATAAACTGGTTAGTAACCGTTCACAGGGTTCGACTTGTGTTGCGCCAATTTCTGAATTTAGCGGTACGGCGCGATCCGCACGATGTTACCAAACCGGAGGGCCTGCGCCCTTCCGCTACTTTTGAAACACGCAATTTAATTCAAGACAATTCCTAAAGGAATGCCTAGTTCCCCCAATTTTGTTAACGCCAAATGGTATTGCGTTCGCTCGGGAAGTTTTGAAAGGAACCCCAACTTTCATTCCAATCTATATTGGATCGATCAGTCGGCAACTTCTTGGGAGGTGGACTCTTGAACCCATTTAAGAAGTCCGCTGCATTGGGCGGCAGATAAGATTGCACTCGATTGGTTTGAGCGGAAGTGGTTTCGGAGCTTGATTGATTACCAAGTGGCGATTGTCTCGCTTGTTGTCTGTACCAACTTTTGGCCGAAGATTGGCCAAGAACAACGCTGGGATCATTGGCATCAATTTCATCTATCGATTCCAGAAAACTCGCTGGTTGAACTTCGTTGCGGGAATGGGCTCGAAGCGAAGTATCCGGTTCGACAAAGGATTGTAAACTGGCAACTTGCATATTCGCATTTGCCAGATTACTGCGACGACTGACTGCGAGACTGTTCGTTGGGATCGATTGGCTGCCCGATCGTACCCAGCCGATCCAGGCAATTTGAAGTTCGGACAAATCCTTGTATCCATAAAATTCTTCGGTGGTTTCCGTCCATGCGCGCAGCACATTTCCCTTGGCTTCAGCATTCATCCCCCGTCCGATGTAGTCAACAAAATGACGTTTGCCTTCTTGCGAGATCAAAAATTTACTCAACGAGTAACCTTGAGCGTATAGCGGCAAGATATCATGAGGATATTTTTTCATTTGAAACATCTGATTGAACGCGATACCGCGGTTTGTTTGCAAAAATTCCAGCAGCATTCGATGGTTTTTCGCTCGCTCGGATTCATGTTCAACGGTAGTACAAGCCCCTTCATCGGCCCACCGCGGCAACGGGCGTCCGAAGTGCGTGGCAAAAATTGTGTGGGTTACCTCGTGGGGTAGCACTGAATCAAGGATTCGTTCGGGAGTTCCAAAGATTCGCATTCTCCAGTTTCTTGGTTCCCCTTGACCACGCGAATCAAAGGTAAATTCAAAACTCGTTTCTCCACCGGCATGGCTGGCAATTTCGACCGTAATTGGGCATTTGTCGCGCCATGTCGGAAGTTCGTTTCCCAGCCACTCAATCGCCAGCTCTTTTCGAAAACGCTCCGCTTCGACGGCTACTCTTTTTGCCAGCACTGGATCAGGAGCGGATACAATGAAGCTGGCTGTCTCCAGTCGCACCATCCCAGTTCTTCCATTGGCTGAGGCGCCGCTGCCACTACGATTGGCTGATTCGGTCCTCCGCAAGAACTGGCCTTCAGTATTACTCGTATTAAAGGGAAGAAGAAAGATTAATCCAGTCAACAGACCGTAAGTGAATCCTCGGTAGGTGAATCCTCGGTAGGGTTTGCTGCGATTATCAAAACGGCGTTTTCGGAGAGCATCCATGCTCGATTCCTTTTGATTGATGTCAACTCAAACAGCGTCACCGTCCCTGTGACGTATTCGGATTTTGGATTTCAATTTGGTTGGTTGCGGCCATGGGGCAGCGGTTGGAGTTTTCGCTGCCGCCGACCAAATAGCCAAACTACGCATCCCGCAATGGTTTAGTTCGAAATGGCAGGTTAACTCGATTGTTCGAAACGATAACTTGAATCGATAACCGGATGGCTGGGTCAATACTTTGTTCTGCGACCTGGTAAAGGCTAATCCATATCAAAGATTTCGACTAGATCGGTTGAGATTCGAAGTTAGAATGCTAGCGAACTGTAAGCGAAGCGTAACGAGGGCGATTACGGACGAAAAGCGAAAAAATAAGAAAGAGAGTATCACTTCAGCGATCTGAAGTAGGGTGTGTTCCACAAGTCAGTAGCGTGGCATTTCAGACTTTGCTGGGATTGCCCATTTTTTGCCGACGCAACACAACAATTGCTGGCGCCAGGCTTCCCACATCCTGCGTCAATTTCCTTCGGCTGAAATGTTACGAAAGCCGAAAAGATGGGATTTAGTCGAATGGTCATTATTTTTAACTGCCGCAAGGCCTAATAGAGAGAGATCGTAATATGAGTTGGACCGAATGGTATAACGGGTTGGTAAAACCGAGCTGGACACCGGAGCCGAGTGTAATTGGGCTGATTTGGCAGATCTTGTACCCGATTATTTTTATCACATTTGCATTTGTTTTAATACAAGCGATCCGGCAAAAAATACCTTGGTGGGTGGCGTTGCCCTTTGGGATCAATCTGGTTGCCAATCTTATCTTCACTCCCATCCAATTCGGTTTGCGGACTTTACCACTGGCGGCCTTGGAT
>JBGTHU010000803.1:0-6762 GCA_041745975.1 Mariniblastus sp. | reverse complement strand
GGCGCGTTAGGAACGGCGATTGCCAACTCGTTGGTGCGCTCCGGTTTGGGAAGCTTGACCATTGTCGATCGTGATTTCGTGGAGATCAGCAACCTGCAACGTCAGTCTCTATTTGACGAATCGGATGTGGCCCAAAATCTTCCCAAATCAGTTGCCGCCGTCGCCAAACTAAAACAAATCAACTCTCAGGTCAATCTGACTTCGGTCGTGACCGATGTCGATGCGACCAACATTCAACAATTGGTTGGCGACACCGACATGATTTTGGATGGCAGTGATAATTTTGAGATTCGATTTTTAATCAACGATCTGGCGGTCAAGCAGGGGATCCCCTGGGTCTTCGGTGGATGCTTGGGAGCCGATGGGCAATCGATGACGATTCTACCAGGGGAGACCCCTTGTTTAAGTTGTTTGATGCCGCATGGCCCGCCGCCACCGGGAAACTCCCCCACCTGTGACGCGCAAGGTATTTTGGGCACGATCATTCAAGTCATTGCTGCAATCGAGGCTAATGAAGCGATTAAAATCTTGTCCGGAAACCGGCAGGCGATCAATCGGAATTTGACCAGCATTTCTCTCTGGGACAATCGTTTTCAGCAGATTGACCTCAGCGGGTTAAACCAATCGAAAAATTGCCCTACCTGCCACCAACGGCAGTTCCAATATCTCTCTGGCCAGCGAACCAGCATCAGCGAAGTGCTATGCGGCCGCAATGCAGTGCAATTGAATTTTCCCTCGCAGTCGTCCATCGACCTGCCAGCATTGGCTCAGCGATTACAAGCAGTGGGGACGGTTCATTCTAATCCCTACCTGTTGAAACTGCAGCTTGACACTTATATGATCACGGTTTTTTCCGATGGTCGGGGAATTGTTTCAGGAACGGACGATCCACATGTCGCCCGCAAGTTGTTCGCTCAATACATAGGTTAGTAAAAGAGTTACATTTAGCGAAGTAGTCGATGCTAAGAAGTCCCCGGACGGATTGTCACTCCACTCGGGTTGCCGAAATTTCGACCGGAATCGCGAGCACTGTCCATTGCCGGATACAAGGTATCAGCCACCGAAAACCGTAAAACTCAACCAGACATAAATGCCGTAGCCGACCATAAGTACTCCACCCTCCGCACGGCTCAGGCGGCGCCCGGTGTACAAGAACAACAGCAGAAGCAACGATGTTCCGAGCATGACCCATTGATCAAACAGTAAAATTCGTTCATGAACCGGAAGTGGCTGAAGTAGAGCGGACAGTCCAAGAATCCCTAACAGATTGAAAATATTGCTTCCCAGAACGTTCCCGACAGCCACATCTGCATGCCGCCGAATAGCTGCAATTACCGATATGGAAAGCTCGGGAAGAGATGTGCCCACGGCCACCAGAGTCAATCCTATGACAGCCTCTGGCACATCAAAATGAGCGGCAATTCCAATGGCTCCAATCAGCAGAACCTGCGAGCCGGCGGCGAGAATCAGCAAGCCGACAACCACTGCCACCACAGTCCACGACACCGACTTTGGAATGGCGGAAAGCTCACCTGCTTCAGCTTGGGGTAGTTCACCAGAGGGCGCAGTGTGGATTTGCTCGCTCCAGTAAGCCCACACCAGGTAAGCACCCAGAGCGACAAGAAATATTGCTGCATCCCCACGCCCCAGCGCGCTTCCTCCCACAAGAACTAAAAACAATAAACTTGCGGCAACCACCGTGACCGCGTCCCGTCGCAACGCAAGTGGCTTGACCGACAACGGCGAAATCAGTGCACACAAGCCGAGGATCAGCAAGATATTTCCAATGTTGCTACCCACGACATTTCCAATCGCGATGTCTGGCCGGCCGTCAATCGCAGCATTCACCGAGACCACCAACTCCGGGGCAGAGGTTCCGAAGCCTACGATGACGAGACCGCTTAGCAATGGCGATACACCAAGGCGTTTTGCCGCAGCGAGCGAGCCACGGATCAATGCCTCACCGCCAACGGTGAGCAGGACTATCCCGACAAAGAGATACAGAACGTTCAACATCGTTCAGAAGTTCCGGCAAAGGTTAATCGCTCTACAGATAGCGGCATCAAAATTGAAGGCTTTTGGTTCAACACGTTGTTATCGTAAGAGTTAAATGCACAATTCGAAAATTCAGTGGTTAACTTTGCCACCGAATAATCTGCCTCGACCCTGGTCATACGCCTGACCTTCGTCGTCACCCTATTATACGCCTAACGGTGTAAGTATTGGCAATCGTATCCCAAAAAAATTATCGACGAAAACGCCAACGCTAACTGCGAGGTGAGGCGTAAAATCCCCACGCCCTTCGTTTACTCCACCATCAATCTGTTGAGCAACAATTGGAATCGCACTCAATAAAAATGATACTACTAGCAAAGTGAATAAAAACAAGTGGCTTAATTTTTGAGACCTGGCTATTCCTTTTTCGTGTGGACGATAACGCTGGCGGTCACTTACCGGTGATAAGGGATTGCCCATTTCAAAACCGCGCTCTATCGCTGCTTGAGTGCACCGATTTATTCGGCGATTCATTTGGTTGCATGGTGGTCCGATTCCAGATAGTGACGCAAACCGCCATCGAAGACCATTCGCTTTCCTTCGAGTACAAGTTCGGCTTCAGCGACCGTTGTGAGCCAGGTCGTTATCATGTCGGCGGTGACTGGGACGCCCAAAACGCCCGTTTGTTTGGGGTTCGGAATCCACTCGTTGTCATCATCGACAAACGTTTGACGACTTCCGCTACCATAAAATCAACAACCCGCTTACCCGGTTGAGTCAAGGATTCATCCGCTGGAAATTAGA
Source organism: Mariniblastus sp. (assembly GCA_041745975.1). Taxonomy (GTDB): domain Bacteria; phylum Planctomycetota; class Planctomycetia; order Pirellulales; family Pirellulaceae; genus Mariniblastus. The sequence goes on along the minus strand of JBGTHU010000803.1, from coordinate 3,963 downwards.
AGCAGCGTGGTCAGTCAATTCTTGACTCAATTACTTGGCGAAATTCAATTTGAATCGTTGGTTGGTGGCTTTTCAAACCAAGCTGATAAAAGTTTGCTGCCGCTGTTGCGTGCTTGCTTGAACAAAGTCGAATACTTGGATTGATTCAACAGATTTTCATAAGTAATCAGCCTTGCTGCCGTTCGGGCTGACTCCAAATGCTTGTGGATAACCGGTAAAACTTGCTGCCTTACAGTTTCCTGCCATTCGATTGATGGCATTGGCAGATCATCTGCTTGATTCTCCGTCGGATTGAATGCTCGCATTTGGGTTTCTTTCGGTATCTCGATCCAATCATCTACCAATGAATCCATTTCCAGTCGCAATGCTTGTACCGATTCGCTTTTTTCAGCACTGTTCTCAGCGTCAGCCTTCCCAGTCAATTCGATCACCATGAGCGGTGGAGGTTTGAGGTTGGGTTGTTCCTCGAATTTCTGTCGAACCAGCTTCAATAGGGACAAATCGAGATTTGCATTTGATCGCGTTGGCTCGACGACCCATAAAATCGCGTGCGATTGTTGGATCGCCTTCCGAATTTCACGTTTTAATTGGTTAAACGTTTCGGCATGTTGGTAACCTGGCGTATCGATCAATTGGATATGATAGCGTTGATCAGCAATATCCAGTTGATGAAAGGTTCGCTGCGATGTGGGCTTTAATTTTCCACCGCACTTCGCTTTCAATCGCGGCAGTTCAGCCGCGCCGCCAATCAAGCCGCTGATCAGGCTTGTTTTTCCCACTTGTCTTTGGCCTAAGATTGCAATGCGAATCTGAAAAGGATCATCGTTGGTGGAGGATGCCCCATTGAATTTTGTTGCCGAATCTTGCCCAGGGCCTTGATCGGTTGCCGTCGCATTGGCCGTTGCAGCTGCTGTCGCATTGGCAGCTGGATTCGATGAGGCTTCAGTGATTCCCGATGCCGATGGTTTCATCCGTGAATCATGATGTGAATTTCCCTGTTTGATGGCATGTTGTTTTGGATCGTCAACGCAAGGTGATGACGTGGCGTTGGGGATGTTCCAAGCTAATGCTTGCCGATCCCAATCGAATTGGGAGCGGTAGATATCCGCTCCGGCTCGCAATCGACCACTATTCATTTCGATCAGGTAAAACCCCAATTGTCGAATAAACATCATGTATAACTTGACCAACAATTCGGTTTGCAAATTGGAGGTGACTTTTTCATTAGTGACTTTGGAAGTCCCCCACGAAGCCAGCGACAATGGGTTTAACACAACCGACGTTGCCCAAAACCCTTTGCTCAATTCTCGCACGACCTTGGGCGCTCCCCCTAATTTTTTCCATTGGTTAACGGTCAGCAATCGACTACCGGGAACGGACTCCAGCACTAATTTTTCTAAATCATCGGCCACCAACCGACAGGTCGCCAGAATTTCGGGCAGTGTCCGATCGGAAACTGGATCTTTGCTATCAAGATGGTAATGTTTGGCCAAGTCGTTGGCCAGTGATATCGCTTGGGTAAAATAGAATTGAGGATCGCTTAGTTGATCAGTGGTCAATGTTGCTGCTTGCAATTGATGCCGGCGAACGATTCCCGTTGCCGCTCGGTCGCGTGGCGTCCAATGTTGTGCCAATGGCGTTGATTCGTCATCCACCTGTTTGGCAATCCAGAGTTTAGAAACCAACCAGGTGATTGACCAAACCAACGGGGCCAGCCACCACAGCCAGCGCAACCAACCGACTTGCCAAATCGCAATGGCCCCACATAGTGCATAGATCAAGATGGGTGAAAACAGCATCCCCATTAAGATCACGCTGCGGAGTGGAATTAACCCCATTGTCTTGCGAGACAGAAATCCCAATTGTTTACCCTTTGAAATATCACAGCTACGTATCAAGCCCAACTTTTATCCAGTATAAACTTTGGAAGCGGATCTGGAAATGATTAAACGGAAAATACAGCTGCAACCACCCGTTGGTCGGCCGAGGGACTTCGATTATGCTTTGTTGAACATTCAATCCACAATAGCAATCGCCATGCCTCCACAATCGCTTCCCGTCCCCAATCAAGCGTATATTGAGGTCACCGGTGCGCGAACGCACAATTTGAAGAATATCTCCATCAAAATTCCTCGACATCAGCTGGTGGTTTTTACGGGGCCCAGTGGCAGCGGAAAATCTTCACTGGCCGTCGATACAATCTATGCTGAAGGGCAGCGAATCTATTTCGAGAGCATCAATTTGAGCTCCCGGCAATTTCTTAAGCAACTCCCTGCGGCCAGCGTGGATTGGATTGCTGGGCTACCACCGATGGTTTGTATTGATCAAAAATTTGGACAAAAGAATCGTCGCCATACCGTGGGAGAGATCACCGAGATAAATGACTTTCTGCGTGGAATGTTCAGTTTCGCTGGCCAAATCGCCTGTCATCAATGTGGTCGAAAAATAAGTGCCCAATCACCCCCCGAAATTATTCAGACTTTGCTTGGCTTGCCTGAAAAAACCAAGCTGATTGTGCTGGCGCCGCTCCATTACCAGCAGGAGTCCAGTCCCCATGATTTGATTGATCAAGTCCGCAAAGATCGTTTGGTGCGAGTGCGGGTTGATGGGGAACTATCGGATATCGATCAAATCGATTCATCGACTCTGACGGGGCGACCTGTTATCGAAGCAGTCACGGATCGCTTGGTAATCCGAGACGGTTGCCAAGATCGATTGGCCGAAGCGATTGACATGGCGATTAAACTCTCCCAAGGCGCCGTGCAGATCAGTGCCCAAGTGACTTCAGCGGCAGAATTGACTTCAGCACTTCGTGCCGCTGAAACAGCTTCTGCCGCCAACCAATCGGACTTGGTTCCGCCCACAGCTTCCTTGCGACCTGCGGCCCAACTTGATCAACCCGATCAGCAATGGCTGGAGTTCCAGTTCCAAACTCGATTGGCATGTTCCACATGCCAGTTGGAGTTTCAAGCCATTCATCCCCGCTTATTCAACTTTAACAATCCGGCAGGTGCCTGTCCTGAATGCGATGGGCTAGGTCGAATCGAAAATGGATCAACTTGCACCCACTGCCAGGGAACGCGGCTCAACCAACAGGCTCGATCGGTTCTATTGGAAGGTGTCGACTTGGGTACCGTTTGGCAATTGCCCGTGAACGAAGTAGTCGACTTTCTCCAGCGATATCCGATCGGTTCGTTGCCCGACCGAGCTGGTGATTTAATTGTTCAAGCGATACAGCGATTGGAGTATTTATGTGCCGTGGGCGTTGGTTACTTGAGTCTGGGACGTGGCGTCGACACATTGAGCGGCGGCGAACATCAACGAGTCCGATTGACTCGGGCCTTGGGGGGCGGATTAGCCAACATTGGTTACGTGCTGGATGAACCGACCATCGGCTTGCATCCGCAAGATGTCGGACGACTTTTTAATGTGATTCGCAAACTTCAGGAGCAAGGAAATTCGGTGTTAGTCGTTGAACACGACGCCAACGCCATGGGGGCCGCCGACCATATCATTGAGTTGGGCCCGGGAGCAGGTGCTCAGGGTGGTCAAATTTTGGCTCAAGGAACTTGGGACGAGGTGATCGCAACGCCTGAGAGTGTGACCGCCGATTTCCTTTCCGGGAAGCGCCAGGCTGCGGTACCGAGTCGCCGGGCTAAACCCGATGAAAGTCATTCGATCCATTTAAGCAGTTGCCAAGGTCGCAACCTGAAAAAGATCAGTGTTGATTTTCCGCTGCACTGTTTGGTTGCCGTCACCGGTGTTAGCGGCAGTGGCAAGAGCACGTTGGTGACGCAGACACTCGTGCCGGCCCTAATTTATTTGCTGAGAAAACGAGACCGATTGCCGGGTAACAAAAGGGTCTCACAACCCTTTGATCAGTTGTTGGGATGGGAGTCGTTGCAGCGGGTGTTGTTGGTCGACCAACGACCGCTGGGCGATTAGAGTCGCGGCTGTCCGGCG
>JBGTHU010000802.1:0-2380 GCA_041745975.1 Mariniblastus sp. | reverse complement strand
GATTATTGGAAGTCGGATTTGGAATTCAAGTCATTTCAACGCTTGACCCATGCCAATCCGCAACAAAACAATTATCGCTGGGGAAGTGCGGAGTTGGTAACGTGGGAAAATACCAATGGTCACCCGCTGGCAGGTTTGTTGTACAAACCTGATGGGTTTGACGCGACCCAACAATACCCGCTGATGGTGTACTACTATGAACGAAACGCCAACAACTTGCATCGTTACTACGTGCCGGCAGCCGGTCGTTCGACGATCAACATCAGTTTTTATGTGAGCCGGGGCTATGTGGTTTTCGTGCCCGACATCGTTTATGAAACGGGAGCACCTGGCCCCAGCGCAATGGCGTGTATTATGCCGGGAGTGGATCATTTAATCGAACGTGGATTTATTGATGCGAATCGGATGGGTTTGCAAGGGCATAGCTGGGGCGGTTATCAAACGGCCTACATTGTGACTCAAACTGATCGCTTTGCCGCGGCCGAAGCAGGTGCGCCCGTATCTAATATGACCAGTGCTTACGGCGGTATTCGTTGGGCCAGCGGCCTAAGCCGGATGTTCCAATATGAACGGACGCAAAGCCGAATCGGGCAAACCTTGTGGGAGGATCGAGAAGCTTATATCAAAAATTCGCCGCTGTTCTTTGCCGATCGGATTCAAACCCCGCTGTTAATCTTGCACAATGACAATGACGGAGCGGTCCCTTGGTATCAAGGGATTGAGTTGTTCATGGCCCTGCGACGATTGGAGCGCCCCGCTTGGTTGGTGAACTACAATGATGATGCTCACGGCATTACCAAGGAAGAAAACCGACGCGACTTTGCCATTCGCATGCAACAGTTTTTCGATCACTATTTGCAAGACGCACCACCGGCCGAGTGGATGGTGCGAGGAATCCCGGCGGTTGAAAAAGGAAAGTCGTTCGGGCTGGAATTGGTACCGGCCAAATCGACTGAGACGGCTGCAGCGAGCGAGACCGGTGAATCGGATGACGAATCGGATGACGAATCGGATAGGGGGCCGTAGATTCGAATCGGGGCAATTAAAGCGATCGGGGCTTTCCTTGATCGTCATACCTCATAAACGCAAAATAGACGATCGAAAAAAGTGAAATGGGGATCGCCGAATAAAAAATGGGGGAAACAAGTATTCCTGCAGTGAACCCACCACCAATTAAAATCACCCAGGCCCACCAAGTATCCTTCCAAATTGCTGCGAATCGTTTCATAAATTGTCTATCTATCCTGGAACGGCTACGATTATCGTTTGACGCGAGCCGTTTTTCCTTTGAGCAGGGCCTCGACTTCATCGACTGAAGCCATCGAAGTATCTCCCGGTGTCGTCATGGCCAAAGCACCGTGGGCGGCACCGTAGTCGACTGCCGCTTGTCCAGTCCCCTCGGTCAACATACCGTAGATCAAACCCGAGGCGAAACTGTCCCCTCCTCCCACCCGATCGAAAATCTCAAGGTTCGGTCGCATTTCGGACTCGAACAATTCCCCTTGATACCAACAAAGTGCTCCCCAATCGTTCAGCGTTGCGGAATGGACGGTTCGCAAGGTGGTCGCAATGACTTGAAAATTGGGAAACTCCCGAGTTGCTTGCTCGATCATTTGTCTATAGCCATCGATCGGTAGGTGTTTGAGGTTTTCATCGGTTCCTGGCACCTGCAATCCCAGGCAAACGGTAAAATCCTCTTCGTTTCCGATCATCACATCAACCATTGGCGCCAAGCCACGATTGACCCGTTGGCAGCGATCCAGCCCACCGTAGTCTTTCCAGAGGGAACTGCGGTAATTCAGGTCGTAGGAAGTGATTGTGCCGTACTTACGAGCGACTTCCAGTCCTTCGCGAACTAGATCGGGAGTGGTTTCCGAGAGAGCGGCAAAAATTCCACCGGTATGAAACCAGCGGACTCCCAAACTCTCAAACAAATATTCCCAATCAACATCGCCCGCTTTCAGTTGGCTGGCTGCGGTAAAGCCACGATCCGACGTACCGACCGCGCCTCTCAACCCAAACCCTCGCTCGGTAAAATTCAATCCGTTTCTGGCGGATCTACCGACCCCATCAAAATCAATCCATTTGATAAAGCGAGTATCAACGCCGCCGGCCAAGATCAAATTCTCTAACAACATACCGACTTCATTTCTTACGAACGAAGTCACCACCGCGGCACGCAATCCAAAACAACGGCTCAACCCGCGAGCGACATTGTACTCGCCACCCCCTTCCCAGACATCGAATTGCCGAGCCGTACGGACTCGACCATCCGCTGGATCGAGCCGCAACATGATCTCTCCCAGAGAGAGAATGTCAAATTGACACTCGTGAGCAGGTTTTATCTTCATAGCGTTGACTATTTAATTCATGATTAACG
>JBGTHU010000801.1:0-2644 GCA_041745975.1 Mariniblastus sp. | reverse complement strand
TTTTTCTCGTAACACGGTTTGGGCTGTGGCGGCTTTGAGCGTAGCCGCTTGGACACAGCACTACACCACAACCGGAGATTGCCCGATTGCGAGCAGCGTGATCAACTACACTTCCACCTGGCTGGATAACGACCAAAATCCACAAGAGACAGTCAAGCAAGGGAAGGAGCAAGTCGGCGAAAAACGGGACGTCGCTGACCAAGAAGGTGTGAAGCAAGAAGGTACGGATGTCAAGAATAACGATCAAGCAGGTTCGAGCCAACAAGATCAAGAAAAATCCAAGCAAGCCGCGCAAGTGGTAGTTCAAAAAACATATAACCTGCTCACAGCCGCCGAGAAACGAATCCTACTGAAAAAGGGAACTGAGCGCGCCTTTTCAGGAAAATATGACAAGCATTACAAACCGGGAATTTATATTTGCAAACAATGTAACGCACCGTTATACGATTCGGATTCTAAATTCAATTCTCAATGTGGATGGCCCAGTTTCGATGACGAAATTAAGGGGGCTGTCCGTCGGGAGCGAGACGCGGACGGAATTCGAATTGAAATCCTCTGTGAAAATTGTGACGGCCATTTGGGGCATGTATTTCTCGGCGAGCGCTTCACGATGAAGAATACGCGTCATTGCGTCAACTCAATTTCAATGCGGTTCATCCCCGAAGGCGAATCCATTCCCGAGATGATCGTGCTCCCCGAAAACCAAGAAAAAGGTGAGTTGCGTCAAAAAGAATTAAAAGAATGGTTCGAGCAACGAGAGTTACAGCGGCAGCGAACCGAAGAAGGACGGCAGTGATGGTTTGCGAAAATTGTTTTTAACCGCTCACGGATAGTTTTGGCCGGACAAAAAAGGCGGAAGACGTAGGACGTTCGAGGCTCCCGCCGAGACGTTTCTTCGCCAATGCAAATTGTTGAGTTGTCGCGCCCTTTTTGATTCCCGCCTCAGCCTGGGTCGAGTTTACCTCGGCGAGTGCAGGATTTACCAACTCTCCACCGTATTACCTCGACATGCCCCAACCGAGATAAGCTTGGTCGGGGCAGATCAATCAGAGGGGGGAAGTCGGAATGCTGCAAGGTTAAGGAAACAGGGGCTGTGCGGCAAGGCACTAGCCGCCGTTGGGGGTCTCGTTGGGGGTCAACATGGCCTGGAAGGATTCACGACTGAAAGCGCGGGACAATCGTTTAACGCTGCCGTCGTACATAGCGACGATCAACTCTTCTGCGGGTTTTAGCGACATGAACAACTCCATCGCTGCGGCTTGAGTGAGCGGTTTGTTTTCCGTCCAATACACCGGAGGGCCTCCATAGATCAGCGCGATGGTGTTGCTGCTGCCGTTGGTGATGTCGGCAAAACGTTTTACGTCGGATTCGACCCAGCGAATTTGGGTTTGCTGGCCTTCAACTTTGCTTAAGCGATTGGGTTTGCCGAAGATCGCAGGCATCTTGTCCAACAACGGCCGATTTTGCTCGCTCTCCCAACTCTGTTCCAAATCAAACTGACTGAATAATTCGGCCTCATCCATATAGGGTAAAATTCTCACCATCCAACTCAAGTCGTTGTGATCTTCGGTTCGATCCTCTGTATGATGTAAAAAGGGGAATTGGTTATAGGCAGACACGTAGTTATGAACGGCCAATAGTACTTGTTTCATGGCGTTGATTTCAAATAAATGAGACCTTACTTCGCCCGAAGGAACTGCAGCGAGCTGTTGGGGCGCCGGCACTGAGGCTGAATCGGCTGGCGAAATCATTGCCGTTCCAGGATAAAACGTGGTATTCCCGCCAAGAGCACCAACGTTTGTGCTCCTCCCGAAAGGATCTGAGGGCGGTGCTTCGGGCCAGCCCAACCCATCAGCTTGGCTGAGCAGCAATTCCAACTTCAGTTCTACCAATTTGGTTTTGGCAGCTTGTCGTCGTTCCAATTGTTCACGGAGCTTCTCCAGACGATTCTCCAATTCGGCCATTTGTTGAACTTGATGCGTTAAGTGCTGGTCGTATTGCCGCTCCAACAAGTATGAAATCCCTGCACGAAGCTCAGCACGCTCGGGACTATCTACTGGAGTGGATTTGTATTGATTCAAGGCCCTTTGGAGTTGATTGGCGTTGGCATCGGTTGCAGTTGGCCGCCAAACGGAGGTTCGCTGAATTTGCATGCTTCCATCGGGTAGGAGAACTGGCCTCTCTTGAATTTCGAAACGCCCATTTGGAGGCCCACCTGGGTACGAATAAACCTCGCCGATACGATCGTTTGAGCGAGCGGCGGGGACTTGAGGGGTGCCAAATGGATTTTGGGCAAACACATTGGGCATCTCAATGCCGGCAAATAACATGGCAAACAACATGGCAAACATTACAATTCTCATTGGGAATCTCTCCTTGGGGTTAAAAAATTAGTAACTGTCCTCGGGTATCCATCGTTTTACAAAAATGGCCGCGATTGGTGCCAGGTCGAGGCTCCTGCCGAGACAATTATCCGCAAATGTAAAACGGTCAGTGGTGGTTGTTTCGGCAGGAGCCTCAACCTCCCTACTTATCGGTGAACGGTAAAAAAATTACTTGTCGGCTTGATTGGGTATCGCTTCCAACTCCTTCAGCATCCGATCGATTTCAAAAACGGTTCGCTGCCACTGTCGATCTTCGTCAA
>JBGTHU010000800.1:0-3058 GCA_041745975.1 Mariniblastus sp. | reverse complement strand
GATCGGCGGCACTCTACGAGGATCAAGTCCACGATAACCACCACCACCTGATTTGCCGTCAGTGTGGTTTGACAACCGATATCGATGCTGTTATTGGCGAACCTGACTGTTTGGTTGTGGCTAGCAATTCAGGATATCAAGTGGATCAAGCTGAAGTTGTGTTTTGGGGATTTTGTCCGCAATGTGCTGGACGAGACGTCAATTCTAGTCTACCGAAAAAGGAATCGTTGTGATTAATGCATTCCCACTTTGTTTTAACCAAGGAGAGTAAAGTATGTTAAAGAAAAAGTTTTTTTTAGTTTACATCGAAAAGAATGGGGGAGCTGCTAACACGGTTTTCCACCCCTTCAATCGATTGCTGGTAGGGTGTTTTAATTCGCTGCTGTTGTTGGGTTGGATCGGCTTGAGCGGTTCCATCTTGATCGCGCAAGATACGAACGTCTCTTCCTATCATCACGGGAACGACAGATCAGAGGGAACTTGTCCTGTTACCGGCAAGTCAACTTTTGTAACCGCGGCAGCCGGATCAGTCGAAGCCAGCCAAGCCGATGACACCAAACAGAACATGTCGGGTTTTTATACCAATCGTGATTGGTGGCCGAACCAATTGAACTTGAAAATTTTGCATCAAAATTCGGCCAAGAGCAACCCGATGCAAGAAGATTTTAATTACGCCGAGGAATTCTTGTCACTCGATTTGGCTGAAGTCAAGAAAGACATTGCCGACTTGATGACGAAATCTCAAGATTGGTGGCCCGCCGACTACGGACACTACGGTCCGTTTTTTATTCGCATGGCTTGGCACAGTGCCGGTACCTATCGGGTCAGCGATGGTCGCGGCGGTGCCGGTTATGGGACGCAACGATTCGCGCCGCTGAACAGTTGGCCCGACAATGCGAACTTGGACAAGGCTCGACGCTTATTGTGGCCGATTAAGCAAAAGTACGGTCGTAAAATTTCTTGGGCCGATTTGATGGTGCTGACTGGCAACGTTGCACTCGAATCGATGGGATTGCAGACCTTCGGTTTCGCCGGTGGCCGAGAGGACGTATGGGAGCCACAGGAGGATATTAACTGGGGGCCTGAAAGCGAATGGCTGGCCGACAAGCGATACGATGGAGACCGGGACCTGGCCAATCCGTTGGCGGCAGTTCAAATGGGATTGATTTATGTCAACCCAGAGGGTCCCAATGGAAAACCGAGTGCTCTCGAAGCGGCCAAAGACATTCGTGAAACCTTTGCCAGAATGGCAATGAACGATTATGAAACCGTCGCTTTGATCGCCGGTGGACATACGTTTGGCAAAGCCCACGGTGCCGCCGACCCCAGCAAATTTGTCGGTCCTGAACCGGAAGGGGCGGGATTGGAAGAGCAAGGCTTGGGATGGATGAGTAAATTCGGAAAAGGCAACGCCGAAGATACTATCACCAGCGGACTGGAGGGGGCTTGGTCATCAACTCCCACGACATGGTCGAATGAATATTTGGATAATCTGTTCAATTACGACTGGGATTTGGTGAAGAGTCCCGCAGGTGCTTGGCAGTGGATTCCCACAGACCCCGCAGCAGCCAAACTGGTCCCCGATGCGCATCTGCCCGACAAACGGCACGCTCCGATCATGTTTACCACCGATTTGGCATTGCGGTTTGATCCGATCTACAATCCGATCGCCAAACGTTTTCAAGAAAATCCAGGAGAGTTTGAAGAAGCATTTTCCAAAGCTTGGTACAAACTGATTCATCGTGATTTAGGGCCTCACTCTCGTTTTCTTGGCCCTGAAGCGGCCGAGCCGCAGATTTGGCAAGACCCGATTCCAAACGTCGATCATCCATTGGTCAACGACCAGGATGTAACCAATTTGAAAAGTAAGGTGTTGGGCTCGGGCCTGACGACATCCGAGTTGGTTTCCACAGCCTGGGCATCCGCCTCGACTTTCCGAGGTTCCGATAAGCGAGGGGGAGCCACTGGGGCTCGGCTTCGTTTGGCTCCGCCAAAAGTTTGGGAAGCAAACCAACCTGAACAATTGGCTAAAGTACTGAATGTCCTTGAAAAAATTCAAACGGAATTCAATGACGCTCAAAACGATGGCAAAAAAATCTCGCTGGCTGATCTGATTGTACTGGCCGGTTGTGCTGCCGTTGAAGATGCGGCCCGCAAGGGTGGCCATCAGATCGATGTTCCTTTCGCTCCCGGACGTGCCGACGCTACCGCTGAAATGACAGATGTCGAATCGATCGCTTTCTTGGAACCGTTGGCTGATGGTTTTAGAAACTATCTGCAATCCGGATACTATCAATCAGCCGAACATGGCTTGGTCGATAAGGCTCATTTACTAACCTTGACCGCTCCCGAAATGACCGTCTTGGTAGGTGGCTTGCGCGTGTTGGGCGGAAATGTTGAAAATGCCAAACACGGGGTATTCACCGATAAAGTGGGAACGCTGTCCAACGACTTCTTCGTAAATTTGTTGGACATGGGCACTCATTGGTCAAAAGCTGACGACAGCAATCAAGTTTTCGTCGGTCGCGACCGAACTACGGGTGATGTCAAGTGGACGGCAACGCGAGTCGACCTGGTGTTTGGTTCCGATTCTCAATTGAGAGCCATTGCCGAGGTCTACGCCAGCTCAGACGCCAATGACAAGTTCGTGCACGATTTTGTGGCGACTTGGAATAAAGTCATGAATCTCGACCGGTTTGATTTGGATCATAACCAAAAATCGGGAAACAAATCGGTGGTCACAATCCAGCGATAATTGGTTTGCAATGTGGATTCGGAAGTGAATTCGAAGTGGATTCGAAGTGGTTAGCCTGCCAACTTATGCCAGATTGATTGGCCGGGTTGATTGAAAAAAACTTGTTAGTTCTCAGCCCGTTGGAATTTCCAACGGGTTTTTTCGTGGTATCTGTTCACGTTTTTTTGAACTGTTAATAAATTCGTAACATTTCAGCCTTCTGAAGCGAGAAGTCGTTTAACTGGAAGCCAAAGCGAATTTTGCAAAGGAAAAAGCTCAGAGGTTTGCGAACTTTTTCCGCAAAATTCGCGGCGGCGACCGATC
>JBGTHU010000799.1:0-3107 GCA_041745975.1 Mariniblastus sp. | reverse complement strand
TCTCGCCAAACCAATCGCCATCGTCCAACCCGATTTTGCAGTAGATTGATCGGTAAGGTGGGACAAGGTTGTGTTTTTTGTGCAAGGCATCCTTAAAATACAAATGTGATCTCGATTGGCATTTGGCACCTCGAGCGCGATACGACCGCCGGCCCAAGATGCTCACGTTTCGAAATCTATCGAACGTCGATTGCCCCAGCACACCGCGAAGATATTCAGCGAGTCGCAATGAATATCTATCTTTTGAAAACCTGACCAACGATCTCCGATTGAATTCCCATGGGAATTATTGAGCACATCATTCGGCCCGTTTCGGGGACGGCTAACCGTGAAGTCGAACGCTCCTTACCCAGTTTTCTGTTTAGCCCTGGGATGAGCGGCTTCGTAAACTTGTAGTAGTCCGGCCGTGCTAACGTGGGTGTAAATTTGCGTAGTCACCAAACTTTTATGGCCCAGTAACTCTTGAACGCTGCGGATGTCGGCGCCTCGATCCAACAAGTGGGTGGCAAAACTGTGACGCAATGTGTGGGGTGAAGTCCTAAGGTCCAAACCCGTCAATTTGAGATATTTCTCTAACATGCGACCGATGCTGCGAGTAGTAATTCGTTTTCCAAACCGATTCAGAAATACGGGCGATCCAACTTTCTTAGGTAGGCCGATGGCAGGTTGACGATGCTTCAACCAAATCTGCAACGCTCGAATTGCGAAACTCCCCAGCGGTGCCAGTCGTTCCTTCTTCCCCTTACCACGAACCCGCACCAGTCCGCTCTCCAGATCCAAGTCATCCAAATTGATGCCCACCAATTCGCTGACTCGCAATCCGGCCGAATACATCGTTTCTAAAATCGCTCGATCGCGATACCCCATGGCGTCCTTAACAGGGGGCGCGGCCAGTAAGGTTTTGATTTCGTCCGTCGTCAGAAAATGGGGTAGCTTGCGTTCGCGCCGGGGATTGCGCAGGGGTTTGGCTGGGTTTTGTTGGCATTCCCCTTCGCGTTGAGCAAATTTGAAGAAGCTACGCATTGAAGCCAAGCGTCGCGAGACGGACGATTTGGCGTACCCCGCCTCGTGTAGAGCGGCAACGTAATTACGCAAATCATGGGGGCTGACCTCACTTGGCCGAGGGACCTTGCCCAGTGTGTCAGAGAAATAATCAAGCAAGATTTCCAGATCTTCGCGATACGACTTGATCGTTAAATCAGAACAGTTTCGCTCGACTTTAAGGAATTTGAGAAAGCGGGGAACCAGCCGATCCATAAACTAAAACAATCCATGCGGGTTGGGGGATGGGATATCGGCCTTGAAGGCTGAACCGCAATCGTTTTATTCCTCGTTGGGTGACCAGTCTGGCACGCTGGGCTCCCGCCAGCGTTGCCCCACCAAATCTTGACCTGTGGTTTGATCGGCAACCGGCGGCAGTGGCACTCCCGTATTGCGGACTTTTTGGCTCAGAACAGCGGCGTCGTACCAAGAAAAATTGAGTTGCGGATCGGAGGCGTATCTGCCCAAAGTCCGCAATGTTTCACTTTTTTGCGAATCATTAAACAGAAAAATAAATCGCTCTTCGCCTTTGACCAACGCCACAACATTTATATCTTTGGACACTGAATCCCCCTTGATGAAAGATACACGAACGTGATCCACTGACAATCACGCTCAAGCAACAAACAAAGTAATCGGTCAAAAATTTGAATTTTGGCGAGATTGATACCGATTTTCGCCGGAATTTCCCAAGGTCGGTTGTTAAGGACGTTATAATCCGAACGACAATTCAGATTCTTGAGGTCGGTGTCCGAATGGCGTGAAAGCAGCATGCAGCGGGGACGACAACCTAGATTGATACAATCGTTACAGAGGCTAAGCTTTTTCGGACAAAACAAAACGTCAGACCCTTGGGGGACGAGTTCTTTTCCATGCATTTACGGTCTCGCCAGATTGGGTTTGACCTCTTTTCTGACAAAGCCCAATACAAACTCCAATGTCAAAATTTGTATTTTGTGTATAATTGGCCTTTGTTAAAAACAAGTTAGCGGTTCACAAGTATGTGTCGCACAAACATTAGTCGCGCAAATATTAGTTGCACAAATTTTAGTCGCCGCTTCACCCAATCCGCGGAAATCGTAGGAAGACTAATGCTTCCTGCCGGTGGACGGTAACAAAATAATAGTCGCAAGTTACGAGTTTCAATAACCATTTAATTCCGGAGAAATCCTTGGAAACCGCGTCTAATCAGCCAACTGGGCAATGCGAAACCGCACCCAATAAAACAGCGGAAGATACACAGATCTTTTTGGTGACTGGTTGCGCTGGCTTCATCGCCTCCCAAGTCGCTCGTCAATTGCTGGAACACGGCCACCAAGTGGTGGGAATTGACAATTTGAATGACTATTACGATGTTTCTTTAAAGCAGCATCGCATCGATCGATTGCAAGCGGCACACGCCGATGGCTTTCACTTTCGTCAACTTGACTTGGAACACGTGCCCGCGATTGAAATTTTATTTGACGAATTCCCCTTTGCGGCGGTACTAAATTTAGCGGCGCGGGCGGGTGTCCGGTACAGCATGAGTAACCCTCATGTGTATATGACGACCAACGCCATGGGAAGCTTGAATTTATTGGAGGCGATGCGAAAGAGAGAAATCAAGAAATATGTGTTAGCCTCGACTTCTTCGTTATACGCAGGACAACCGATGCCATTTATCGAAACCCTGCCGGTTAACACGCCGATCTCCCCCTACGCGGCTTCCAAAAAAGCGGCCGAACTTATGGCCTTCACGTATCACTACCTTTACCAAATGGACGTTTCCGTTTGTCGCTATTTTACCGTCTACGGACCAGCCGGTCGGCCGGACATGTGTATTTTCCGCTTCATAAAATGGATCGACCAAGGGCATCCAATCGAACTATTTGGCGACGGAACACAGTCTCGTGACTTTACTTTTGTTGACGACATTGCGGCTGGTACGATTGCCGCACTAAAACCGATTGGTTTTGAGATTTTCAACTTAGGGGGAGGGAAACAGCCGATTACTCTGAATATTGTGATTGAAAAATTGGAAAAATTGTTGGGGAAGAAAGCCTTGATCAATCTCCAACCCTTTCATA
>JBGTHU010000798.1:0-3313 GCA_041745975.1 Mariniblastus sp. | reverse complement strand
ACAACAGGCCGATCCATCAATCTCCATTGTCGCATGGATAGGGCATTCGATTCAACAGAAGAAATTCAATTTCGGTGAAAAAATGATCGATTGGTTGATTTTTGAGGGTTGTTCTAGCCTCTGCGAACGTGTTTTAATCTGCTTTGTTTGTAAATTGAGAACGATGAAGCCAATCACTGGGAGAATCGCTTAACGATAATCGACGCGTTGTGTCCACCAAACCCAAAGCTATTGCTCATCGCGTAATCCATTTCTCGGACGCGGGCAACGTTGGGGGTAAAGTCCAGGTCACAATCGGAGTCGGGTGTATCCAGGTTGATCGTGGGGGGAACATGTCCTTCCTGTAGGGCCTTAATGGTCAATATCAGTTCAATGCCACCGCTCGCCCCCAGCGAGTGCCCCAGTTGTGATTTAGTGCTGCTGATGCTCAACTGATAAGCGTGATCGCCAAAGATCTGTTTTATCGCCAATGTTTCAGCTTTGTCACCCCTTGGAGTGCTGGTTCCATGGGCATTGATATAGTCGATCTGTTGGGGTTGTAAGTTTCCGCTGTCCAATGCCGCTTGCATGGCAGCGGCAGCACCAGTTCCCTGCTCGTCGGGCGCGGTGATATGTCCCGCGTCACAAGTGGTGCCAAAACCGATGACTTCGGCCAGAATCGTAGCGTCTCGATTTTTGGCATGTTCCAGCGATTCGAACAACAACACGCCGGCCCCTTCGGCAAAAACAAACCCATCGCGATGGGTGTCAAACGGGCGGCTGGCTTTTTGCGGATCTCCCTCATAGGTGGACAGGGCCTTCATGTTCGAAAAAGCGGCTAAGGCCAATCGGTCGATCGCCGCCTCGGTACCTCCGGTGACTACCATGTCACAAGTCCCCATGCGAATCAAATCGAAAGCACTTCCCATCGCATTGGCAGCGCTGGCGCAAGCGGTGGCGACGCTGTAGTTCGGCCCGCGGTAGCCATGTCGAATCGCCACATTGCCGCCGGCCGCATTGAGCATCAACTTGGGGATTGTCAAAGGCGAGACACGACTGGGCCCCTTCAAGATCAATTTTTCCAGTTGCTGTCCGTGGGTGGTCATGCCCCCGATGCCCGACCCAATGACAACTCCATAGCGATGTCCTTGGGCCAGCACGTTTTGCTGAAGAAAGTGAGTGCTGGGAAAATTGGCAAACTTGATTGCCTCCTCGGCGGCGTACAAAGCGAATTGGGAATAGCGATCAAGTTTATTGACGTCCTTGGAGCCAAAAATTTCTGTGACATCCCAGTCCCAAACGTCACCACCGTAGGTTACCTTCAAATCCTCGACGGACGTGACTTTCAGAGGGTGAATGCCACTTTCTCCGTTGAGGACACGAGTCCAACAATCATCGACATGGCAACTTAAAGGAGTAACAATACCCCACCCGGTGATAACGACTCTCTGGCTCATAGTTAACTTGGCTAGCTTGATTCAATGAGTGAATTCAACTCGATTTCGGCAAATCGCAGTTCACCGGCAACGCCGGAAATCTGACGATACGATTTTCTATTTTGACATTGGCAATCGCAAATCAAGATTCGATGCCAAGTCGCGAATCTCTAAATTTTAATGACCGAGTTCGTTTTCAAAAGAGGGCATTGGCGAACAAACGGACCAAATTAGAAAACGATACAAAAAAACCGTTTTGCCATTGGGTGACAAAACGGCTGACGTGTCTGTTTCGGCGGTTGATAGCTGTCGCTACCTTTGGCCTCGATGGTCGATTAACAATGAAGCTAAATCGTCCCGGCCCGAGAATTAGAGTATCCATCGATTACGCACGAAAATGAACGGATGACGATGGTCAACTAATTATCGGTCTCCTGTGAAATCATCGATTTGTTCGGGTGATCGACAAATGTATTTATCCGGCTAACGCACTGTCGATGTGTCGAACAGCTTCGCCCACAGTCTGAATTTTTTCAGCGGCTTCTTCGGGAATGCTAATATCGAATTCTTCTTCAAGTTCCATCACCAGTTCCACGGTATCCAAAGAATCGGCACCAAGATCATTCACAAAATTCGATTCCATTTTGATCTTGTCTTTGTCGACGCCAAGTTGCTCACTTACAATTTCGATTACTTTTTCTTCGACCGACGACATAAATCGGCATCCTTCTTCTAAAACAATTATTTTGAAAACAGTTTAAATACGACAATCGGGTTAACAGTCGAAAAAATCGCGCCGTTAATTTTACTAAAAGATAGATTAAAGGGTTCCTAGGGGTCAAGGCTTGATTGGCCAAAAATGGTATTTTTTGCCATTAATCGGCTCGCGACAAACCTGATTCTGGGATAAAAGAGCAAAAACGAGTCCGTTTTTTCTTTTCTGCCTCTCTCCGCGGGTTGGGCAGCGAAGGATTTTTGAGCCGCACAAACTGAATTTTGTTGTTTTAGTGGATATCACTGAAAAAACTTTCACTTTGCGACGCTGCCAAGGGGCGGGTGGACGGGGCAGCTCAAGCTGTCATTCCGCCATCAACCGTCAGCACTTGGCCGGTAATGAAGCCCGCAGCCGGGCTGGCCAAAAACAAAACCGAGGCGGAAACGTCGTCCGGTTGGCCGATGCGATTGGCAGGAATCCGTTTTACAACCTCCTTCAAAACCGCGTCACCCAACTTGTCGGTCATTTCGGATGCGATAAAACCGGGGGCGACAGCGTTGACCGTGACTTTTCGCTTGCCCAATTCTTTGGCCAAACTGCGAGTCAGCCCGATCACACCCGCTTTAGAGGCCGAGTAATTCGTTTGTCCCGCATTGCCGATTAAACCCGACACACTGGAAATGTTGATGATCCGACCGTAGCGCGCCCGCATCATTCGTTGAGCAGCCGCTCGAGTGAACAAAAAAGTTCCCCGCAAGTTGGTGGTGATCACATCGTCCCACTGTTCGTCCGACATCGCTGGCAATAGTGTGTCCCGCGTGATTCCCGCGTTGTTGACCAAAATGTCCAATCGTCCCCATTGCTCAGCAACCGTGTTGACGATATTTTCGATTGACTCTTTATTTGAAACGTCCGCCGCAAACGCCTCGGCTTGACCGCCAGCTTCCTGGATCGCAGCCACGGTATCAGCCAGCTTTTCGGCATTACGAGCCACGCAAGCGACTTTAGCACCGCTTGCTCCCAAAGCGATTGCAATCGACTTGCCCAATCCCTGCGAGGCACCGGTTACAATCGCGGTTTGATCGGTAAGATCGACGCGTAGTGAATTCAGACTCATCAGTATCGTTTTCCTTCTTTTTTAATGGCAAAAAATCATTTTCAAAAATTATACCTTTTACGGGCC
>JBGTHU010000797.1:0-3837 GCA_041745975.1 Mariniblastus sp. | reverse complement strand
GTCCCCCATCAATTTGTTGACCGTTTTGTCGGGGGCAAACGTGGATTTTATGACTTTGCCCAAAATCTCCGCGGGCAGCCGACTGTCTCCTCGTCAGCGACGTTATTACCGTTTTGAAATACCCGAACGGGCGGGCACCTTGGTAGGATTGTTGGATGAGTTTTTGGATAATATGAACATTATCGATTTCCAATACGGTAAAATGAACCCAGTTGTCGGATATCCGGTGGTAGGCGTGGAGGGGCTTCCCTGGGAGTTAGATAAATTTGAGCAAAGCTTGCCCTCTCATGTTGAATTCGAAAACGTCTCTCAAAGTGCCGCTACTGAATTTAGACTGGTCCCCTGCTCTCCAGAACTCATGGCACAGCCCTTGTTTGCCATCGTCGAATTTCCGGATCGACCGGGAGCCTTGCGCGAGTTCATGCGTTCGATCGCCAGCCGAATCAACCTCTGTTATTTCAATTACTCCACCAGCCGACAGGACATGGGCCAAGCATTGATGGGATTTGAATTTGATTCGGTTTTACAAAAAGCAGACTTCGTCGATCAATTAAAACAGTCATCGCATCCGATAAGGCTACTTTCAATCTCGGAGTTTACTCGGTCGATGGGTCCTCTAAATTAGCCATCCAGACCAGATTGCCGAAACATCACGAACAAACCAAACCTCACAAATTAAGATTTGGGTAAGTCGGCTTAGGTGCCGATATCATTCGTGCTGGCATATCACAGGCAACACAACTGCCGATTAGATTGCACCGAGTTATTATTTGAGTTGGATTTATTTTTTCCCGTTGTTCCAATTGTCCCGATTGGGTGGGGTGTTTACCCTGCCTGATTGCTTTGAAACTGAAAATAAAGTATGCAACCTAACAAGATAAAAATTAACAACTACCAACATCTACGTCAATTTGTATCTCAAACACTCTGCCTCCAGAATGATTTTGAAGAAGGAATTTTTCAAGTCACGGAACGTATCCTCAAACGTGGTGGTCAATTGTGCGGCATGTTTTTTTGTCTGCATGGACCAAGGAGTGTCAAATTGACCGCAGTCTGGGAGTTGGAGAGCAATACGATTTTGTTCTACGGCGAGTCAGGAGAACGAACACAGCGGACTGCTGTGGAAGCCGACGTTTCAAGGATAGACCAATTTTTGAAATCGGCCTAGGCTTTTTCAGAAGAGTGTCAGACCCTTTGGATTCGATTCGATTTTCCACGCACTTACTGTCCTCGCTGGAGAGGGTCTGACCCTTCTTTCGACAAAGCCCAATCGATTTAATATCATTTTTATTCATAAATTTTGAAAGGATTTCACATGCTGGTACTTTCCAGAAAGGAAAGCGAGAAGATCATGCTTGGCGATTCCATTGTCTTGACAATCGTAAAAATTTCGGGCGATCGAGTCCGAGTTGGAATTAAAGCACCTTCCGACCTGTTAATTCTTAGAGATGAATTAGAACCCAACAGCGAGAAAGGAATATCGGAAAAAATATCGGTCGTGGAATCGATCGTCCAAGGCGATAAAGTCGCGTGACCTGAGCCAGGCGGCGTCCGCTGACAGCAAGCGTTGTCTGCCAATAGGATGTTTATTGGGTAAAATTTCGGCATTCCCAGTTGATTTCGAATTGCCAAAATAGAATTACAGGAATAGAATCTGAAAGTTGAAACTACGGTTTGCAGGCTAAAATCGGATGCCGCCCCATCGATTTATGTTCCCCGAAAGAAATGAAAATTAACTGGTACTCGTCAAAATTACGGCTAAGTCACAATAATCCACTTACGATTAGGAAGTCCTTGATTTTATTCTGTTTGCTTTTGCACATAGGAAAACTAGATTCTCGACAAGCAAAGAATCAAGTTTTTTCGCAGCAGATGGGAGATCGAATTTCTGTCACGGTGAGTACAGCCACCAAGGTCCGCGATGCGGTGGTTGATCAAGTTTATGAAGGTGAGATTCATACCGTTGCCGCGGTTCAGAAACTGGGTCGAAATGATTGGTGCTCGCTGGAAGGAGTTAAGGGATGGATGCCATTGCAAAATGTGATGCACCTTGAATCGGCGAAAAAGCATTTTTCGAATCGCATCAGCAAAAACCAAAATGACTTTACTGCGTTGGCTCATCGGGGGATGATCCACTATGAGCAAGGCGACTTCAATAGGGCTTATCAGGATTTGGATGCCTCGCTCAAATTAAATTCCCGAAATCCGGTAACCTGGAATAATCGAGCCTGGGTATTGCACGCTCAAGGTAATTTTTCTGCGGCGCTACGGGATATTGAAACAGCACTCAAATTAAATCCGAGTTTTGCTTTGGCCCGTCACAATCAGGGGCGTGTACAACATTCCATTAACGAGTGGACCAAAGCGATCGAATCGTACGATCAAGCAATCAATCTAGACCCGAATAATCCACGATTTTTGGTTAATCGAGCGAATTCTAAATTGATGTTGGAAGAGATGTCTGGCGCAGCGGACGATTTTTTGGCGAGCCTGAAGCTAAACCCCAACAATCCCGATGCGCTCGTCGGTTTGAGTAATGTTTTGTTGAGCCGGGACGATTTGAAGGCGGCGTGGAATTACGCAGATCAAGCCATCAAACTCAGCCCCAAGGATGCGTTTGCTCTCAATGCTCGGGGTTGGGCCAGTTATAAATTAGGGGATTTGGACGCGGCATTGCAAGATTTGACTCGCGCGGTGCAGATCGCTCCCAAATTCCCTTTGGCCTATAATAATCGTGGCGTTTGCTTGGCAGCAAAAGGCAACTTAAATGACGCCATTCGAGACTACAATCGGGCTTTGGATCTGAGATCCGCCAACCCGGTTACCATCGCTAATCGAGGTAATGCTTGGTACCGACTCGGCGACTTCCCCAAAGCGCAGCAGGACTTCACCCGTGCTATTGAGACCGCGATGTTGCCGGAAGCGGTTAATAGTATGGCCTGGTTTTTGGCAACTTGTCCGGAAGAAAAATTTCGTGACGGCAAAAAAGGAATCGAGCTGGCTCAAAGAGCGATAGAATTAAGCAATGAAGAAAATTGGAACTTTCTAAAAAGTCTCGCTGCCTCATATGCAGAAGATAGCGACTTTGAAAATGCGTTAGCCGTTATACGGAAGGCTTGGGAGCGGGCGCCCAATCCCGAGAAGGCCGAGATCCAAAAGATGATGAAAGGTTTTCAAGAAAAAAACCCGTATCGGTTAATCATTGAGACTTCCGCTCAGTAAGGGTGAACTAGTTCATGGAGTTCATTGGCCTCCAAATAGGTAGCAAAAATAGAGCTTGTTGTCCATTGGGTAGTCATTCGTCTAGTGTTGGAGAGTTCTTTAAGTGAGTTTTGAGGGTGATTCGGGCATCGTTGCCACAATGCTGAATTTTGTCGTTCCGTTTAATCTTAAACAACATAGGCTTGATAATTAATGCTTTACAGTTACTGATCACCTATTTAAATATTCATGCCCAGAACCATCGCGATTGGGGACATTCACGGCTGCGCAAAAGCCTTGCATGCCTTATTGAACACCATTCGTCCCAAGCCGAATGATACTCTCATTGGTTTAGGGGACTACGTAGACCGAGGCCCCGAGTCGTCTGCCGTGATAGAGATGTTGATAGATCTCGTCTCGTTCTGCAAATTTATACCACTGATCGGTAATCATGAGATCATGCTGTACAAAGCGATCCAGGGAACCAAGCGAGATTTTGACTTTTGGTATCAGCACGGTGGTGACACGACGTTGGCCAGTTATCGTGGTAACATCAAGCGGATTCCCCAACACCACTTGACGTTTTTTAGTTATTGTTTGAGATATCACGAAACGGATTCTCATTTCTTTGTTCAC
>JBGTHU010000796.1:0-8302 GCA_041745975.1 Mariniblastus sp. | reverse complement strand
AGTTGTCCCAATTTAACATGTACCAGCGGTTGCAACGGGGCCCATGAGCGACTGGCCGAAAAAGATGTATCGGCGGGTGGAATATTTTCTTGGAAAAAGGCCTCATTGGCAAACACTCTGGCTTGCAAAATTGACACGTTTCGATTGAGGTACAAAAGGTAATCTCGCAATCGCTCAGGTGTCGTGCTGACCCATGCCTCTTGCTCTAGCAAATCCTTTTCCTTTTCATCGGCCAGCAGCATCGCATTGCGATATTCAGGCATGTTACGCACCGTTTCCAGTGCCATCAACCGCATGCGATGAACCCAAAGGTCACCCAAATGATTCAGCCCGATCACGGACTTGCATCGATCGACCAACCGTTCGACTTCTGCAATGCGACGATCGGTTTGAGCAAGTCCCAGTTGGTATTCGTCCCATGTGCCCCGATCGGCCCGTACAATCTGATAAATTTTATCGTGGTAATAAAAATTCCATGCAGTCAAGCTCAAGCCAACGAACATTATTAGGGTAACTAATGGCATCACGTACTTTATGGTTCGATTTCGCAACCAGTTCTTTTTTTTCAACTTTCCTGCCAGCGTTTGCGCCTGAGTGGCCAACATCCCTGACAAGATCGCTAAATTCAACATGTTCGCTGGAATATAAAAGCCGAAATCAAAAAAGCTGACAGTTGCTTGCGATGAAAGCAGGAAAATTCCCATGGTTCCCAGACCAATGGAAATTTGTGACTGGCCCCGCGACAACAGCAATCCAGCGTAGGAGAACATCAAAACCCAAGCCGCCAAAAAAATCGCCAGCAAAGGCCAACCTCCCTCCACCAACGTTTGAAAATATTGGTTTTCAGGATACTCAAATAGTGCATCCTCTAAATCTTGATTGTACAAACGATGCACATTTCGATAGCTTCCTAAACCGGCGCCCATCAGGCCCATCTCAGAAACGGCAGGCCAGGTCGAACGCCAATTCTTCAAGCGAGAGTCCATTTCGGAAACATCCACCATCTCAGTCCGTTCCCAACGCTGCAGCAGTTGTTCGCTCAAGCCAACCCAAGCAGAAAGAACCAGAATCAAGCAAACAATTGGAAACACCAGCACCGACAGATTTTTTGGACGCCGACAGAGACCATAGGCCAAAAAGGTTACGACCAGCCCAACGACCAATCCCAAGCTTCCGCCTCGGGAGAGACTGCCAATGGTCCCCGCTCCGATAACCACCACGGCCAACAATACGGCAATCTTAGACGCGTTCAAGTCAGCCATAAATTGGTTAAAAAACTGTTGCAACTGACGCCAATAAGGCATCTCGCGACTGACCAACAGCTCCGGACCCGCGTTGACTCGAATCGACATCAAGATCGGCAGCAATCCCACCGCACAAGACAAAGTAATCAATAAAAAACCAGCCGCGTTGTTCCGATTGACGTAACTTGCATAGTTCGATCCATCGCTGAATGGTAGGATATTTTCTCCAGTCACTTTTTGAATGATACCTACCAAAGCCAAAATAGAACCATTGATCGCGAAAACCACCAGCAAAATCACAATGTCTCGCGGCGATCGAAAATAACGACTGGTGACCATCAAAGCGGCCAATGCCAAAAGCAACTGTTGAACATACAGCCATGTCCCCTGGGCGTGCACCGATACACGAGGAGCGTCGGCCGTCGAGCCCGTGAATTCACCATAAATCTGAAGTTGACGACCCAGCAAACGCTCCGCCAAAAATTCCGGCAGTTGCCAAATTTGGATCAATCCATAGATGATTCCGCATCCAACCAATCCGCCAATCAGGGGGAAAGAAAAAGGCTTCTTCCAGGTTTGAATAGTTTCCAGTAACCAAATCCCAACCACGGGAATCAATCCCAGCGCCAACACCATTTGAGTCGAATAATAGACCGAACCATATGCCCAAGGAGCATAGACGGCAACCAGCATAATCAGCCATCGTGCGATTTGCTTGAGGATCGCAGTTTTCTCCGACTCCCTCCGCTCTCGCATGCCCTCGAGCGTAGCCGCCAAAGTCATTTCTTCGGGTCGATTCATACCATTAATAATTTCGGGGGTGCGAGAGAAAATTAGGGCCTAACAACCCGTTTGGAGGCGAAACATCAAATCGAAACAAATCCCCTGGGATCTCTGGCCAGGGATTTCAGGCCCGGTTATCGGTGACGAATTTTCGGTGAAACTCTTCCTTGCGTCAATCGGCGTACAATGCACCCTTGTTCGCGATTGAAAAACGCTAACAATTACACTTAAACCAACTCATGCAGCATTTTCATCTTTATTCTGCCTTATTTTGGATTGGTCAACAAGTGATGATGAAGTCCTTTATTCCCCACCGCGTTGGCTTTGCCATGATTTGGTATAAAGCACGACAATCGTACCCGCAGCAATCAAGCTCCAGGGCATCCAGTCTTCCGTTCGGATCACTTTCGGTCTCGCTGAAAGTCCAATCGGTTGAGAAACGGCTTGGGTGGGAAGGGTCGAGTTTCTTTGGCCCGGCAATCGAAAAGGGGAATTGCCGTTTGAGCTTGTTGGAAGGGCATTAAAAAATTGGTCATTGCCAAAACGATTACCGGCCATGCGAGACTCACCATAGGTAGAATTTCTCTGCGACGCAGTGCCGCCGGGTTGTCCCCCGAAACCACGTAAGAAATTTGGTTCGGCGGAAAAACGATCCGGTTGAGTTTCTACGGCGATTTCATTGCCGGCAAGAGTGTTCTGACCGGTGCGAATGATTCGTTTACCGATTTCGGCAATGCTGCTGTCGTTTGAAACAGAAAATTCGCCAACGATTATGCATTGGGCTCCTAAGATGATTAGCATCGTTCCGACCGCAAAGAAAAATGACCGCCACATTGAATTCGCCTCGCAAAAAAAACACGAAAAAACACAAAAAACCTCAGATTCCAGCCAAAACTGGCGGACTAAATACTCCGTTTGTATCAATTTATATTACTATTCAATAAGTCGCCTAATCTGCTATCATGCCTGTAGTCATTTTGCAAGCAATTTTAGAACCGACAACATAGCATAATGCGGTGCAACCGCTCCAATCCGATTGTTCGCGTCAGCAGCTGCTTTTTTGAAGGATTTTTAGGATTGCGAGCAAATTTTTCTTTAAATTCTTCGCTGTAAGTGGCCACGCGCTTCTAGCCAATCTTTTTTCAAGAATGCTATAATAGAGATTCAATTTCTCGCTTTAATTTTTCAACCTGTTCCCAATGTTTTGCACCATGAATTTGACTCAATCCGACACCAATCTTGATACATCCCAACAGACGGAGGGAATTCTCATCGACGCTGACCAAAATCACATCCTGGTTGTAGACGATGATGCCGAAATCGTCGAATCGTTACGGTATGCAATTTCGGATCGAGGCTACAAAGTTTCAATTGCGAGAGATGGGAATCAAGCGCTTGCGGTGATCGAGACCAAGCACCCTAATTTGGTGGTATTGGACATGATGATGCCGAAACGTAGCGGTTTTTTGGTTTTAGAAAGACTTTGCCAAACGACCAGCACCCCGATCCCAGTCATCATGATCACCGCCAATGAAGGTGTCCGGCACCGAGAATATGCGATGATGCTGGGAGTGGTTGACTACATTCCCAAACCCTTTGTGATGGAACAACTTCTCGATAGTATCGACAACATCCTAAAAACAGAAAAAGACGACTGATTATGAATGGATCCATTCCGAATCCATCCACTGAACCCAATTCGCTTCGTCCGGGTGAAGGTTGGCATTGCAGCCATTTTTTCTATCGGTTCAATCGAGCCATTTTGACGAATTTAAAGGATAATTATCCAGGGGATCTTACATCTGAAAATCTCAGATCTGAGTTTTGTCGAATACTGGATCCCGATGTCGAAGTACGCCCGCAACGCCTGCAGGTAGGGTGGGTTGCGGGACACAAGGCCGATTTTTCGCTGATGATGATGGACCCTGATCCGCGAGTTATCGAATCGGTACATCAAAATATTCTTGCCTCGCCGATCGGCGTGGGTATTGACACGACTTGGTCCTACGTTTCAATCTCTGAAGTTTCAGAGTACGCACAGACCGTTGATCAGTATGCCCAAAGACTGGTCACCGAAGGTTGTGACGTCAACAGTTCCGAATTCGAAACGAAATTGACTCTCTACCAACAACGGCTGGAGAAAATGAACTATCAAAGGTTGACCCCCGATTTTCCCACTTGGCCTGTTAGCTGCTTTTATCCGATGAACAAGTGGAGGCTGCCAACTGCTAATTGGTTCAATTTGCCTGCGTCCGAAAGACATCGGTTAATGCTCGAACACGCTCGCAGCGGGATCAAGTTTGGAGGAAAAGTTAGTCAGCTGATAACGACCGGCATCGGGCTTGATGATTGGGAGTGGGGCGTCACTCTTTGGGCCACGAACCCTGTGTACCTTAAGCAAATCGTTTATGAGATGCGTTTCGATGAAGCCAGTGCAAAGTATGCCGAATTCGGGCCTTTTTTCACCAGCTACCTTTCCGCCCCAGAAAAAATCTGGGATCTCGCCTGCTTAAATCGCCAATGATTGTTCTTAGATGAGCCATTACAGTGATTTATCGGCAACAAGAACTGGATGAATTCTGATTTAGAATCGTCTCTAAATCGAGCGGCAAATAAAAATTTACCGCCAAAAGTAGTCGCGTATTTCAAAAACGCATTGATTGATGGTAAATTTTCATCTGCCTTTGGTCTATTGTTTTGACCGATGTTATTTTCAACCATTCGGTGCTTTTAAATAACCGAATAATCAATCGAGATTATTTGCCGATATCTCGAGTTTCAGACGGGCCCAACCGGCTCGCCTTCTGGTTTTCTCGTTTGATCGCATCGTAAACCTCTTGGCGATGCACGGGAATTTCCTGAGGGGCGTCAATGCCCAAGCGAACTTTATCTCCGCGAATATCTACAATGGTGATCCTAACGTTATCACCAATCATGATGCTCTCGTCTCGATGTCGCGACAAAACCAGCATGGCTGGCTCCTTATAAATTTGAATGCTATCTATAAAATCGTGTCTGTCGAGCAATACATACCCTACATCCAATCCTTACGCTAAATGCGAACAATCCTTTGCCGCGAACAACACAATCCGTGCCAAATGAAAGACGATGACTCTTCCTGCAACGATATCAATCATCATTTCCATGCTCTCAATTACGACAGCATGCGAAACAACAGTTTGATCTCGCTAGCACATTCAGCTTTTCTGTTTATCGGACCGACGCTTGCAGAGGGCTTAGAAAAACAGAAAAAGTAACTTCGTAGGGATTAATTGTAATTTGAGTCCACCAAAATTCCTCGGAACAGCATTTTAGCTAGCAGGCAAGCCAGCATCCGACCGATTTCCTTCTTCCTGATAAAGATTGATCTTCGCTTCTCTTAGAAAGCTTGCTAATCTCCAACGCTCTTTATGAAAACAATCGCACTGCGCGCCCAAGCAATACTCACTTGTATAGGGAAATAGGAACAGAGCCATGCATTCCATTAAAAATTCGGCCATCGCCATGATCCTGTTGGGCGTTTCGTTTGGTTTGTACCAAATGACATCCCTTGAAAACGCAAAATTTAATCCGGAGGAAACCCCTGAGGTTGAGATCTCCGACGGTACAAGCTTGGCGGATCTTGAACATCAAATGCCATCAAGCACAACTCAATTCGAGAGTCATTCCAAAACCACAAATCCTCCACAATTCGTTAACGATCAATTCGTTAACGATCAATTCGGCAACGCCAACCTCAAGGAAGAAAAAAAGCCGGCAATACCCTCATTGCCCGCAATACCCTCATTGCCCAACAAACTTGAATCGCCAAGTTTCACTGCGTCGACGAATCTGCCTGTCAACGCGTCCACCAACAATAGTGTTCAATCAATTCAATATCCTGACTCAAATTGGCCAGCGGAACCGCAGTTCGAATCTCAACCCAATCGAGATTTTAATCCTTCGGCTGGAGCTGGAAGTGGAAATAAAGAAGGCCGCGAATTTCAAGTATCTCAACGAGAAACATTGAGCGAGACCCGTGACCAAGGATTAATTGCTGCACTGGATGCGGGGTACCAAAGTCGTCCAAGTTATGGCCAAAACGGTGAATCAAGTAGTGAACAATTCGCAGCAATGCCCCCCCCTCAACAGGACTTTCGCCCTGATCCAGGCTTTGATTCTGGACCTGGCAATGCCGCGGCCGTTTCCTTTAATCCACCAACCACTGGAGCAAGCAGCGGCACAACCATGCAAGATCAATTCCTGCAACCGGCCAGCGGAAATCAGCCCATCAAGCAGCCTTTGACCTTTCAAAACGTTTGGCAGCGAGTTGACGAAGCCGTCGAGCGAGGTGACTTCCATCGCGCCCTTTCGATGTTGACCTCTTTCTACCACCAGCCCGATTTGTCAGGTCCACAGCGTCAACGACTGTTGGGATGGCTGGACGCACTGGCGGCAAAAGTCATTTTTTCAATGGAAGACCATCTGAGCCCCGCTCCCTATATGACATCAACTGGTGAAACCGTTGCGGACATCGCCAGTCGATGGCAGGTTCCGGCTCAATTGATCTTCAATGTGAACCAAACCAATTTACCCAACCCACTTCAGATCCCTCCTGGAACCCCTCTGAAACAGTTGCCCGGCCCGTTTACTGCCGAATTGGAATTGTCCAGCCAGACGTTGACAATTTTTCTGGGCGATTTGTATGCCGGACGATTTGATGTTCGATTGGGGCGAGCCGGTTTAATTAAGCCGGGTGACTACCAAGTCGTTCTCAAATCAGAGCAGGGATTCACTTGGCGGGATGCCGATGGCAATGACTACCCTCCCGAAGCGCCTGAAAATGGCTATGGGCCATATTGGATTGGGCTCTCCGAATCCTTGTGCATTCATGCGATCGAGCCAACCCGCACCAATGGGCATCATGGCTGCATTGGGCTATTGGAGCAAGATGCGAAAGATGTGTTCGCAATTTTATCGGAAGTATCAACTTTGAAAATTAGGTAATCGTTTACGGTGATGGATCGTTGATTGCTTCAATCCGTTTAATTTTTTTAAGTGTGGCCTTGAGAAATTGCAATTTCTTGCGTCTGTTGACGACATTGATTTTGTTGACGACCTGCAATGGATGTTTGATCAACCCTTTGTCTCCTCGCCAAATCGTCATTGATAATCGAGAGCTGATTCCACAACCACTCGACATGGCCCCGCAAATGCAACGTGGAAAACCGCGGCCCATAATCGATGCTGTTGGCTGGGTCGTCGGTATCCCCGGAAAGCTCATTTTGGCTGATCGGCGGGTCGATAACCATAATATCTCATTGGCGACCGAAGGCCAGCTGGCTGAGTATCTGGAAGTAAACGGAAACGACCATACTCGGGTTCGCATCAACCAATATCGGCCCGGTGAAGACTGGCGACGTCTGATTGCCAATCGAAGCGTCAATCCACTTATTCGATTCACATTCGGCAGCGTCTCAGTCCTGGGAGAAACGATCTTTCCAGGTCGAATTTTTGGAGGAGATCACTACAACCCTTTTACCGATACGATCCATCTCTATTCCGACATTCCGGCGGTGGCTCTGCACGAAGCGGGGCATGCAAAAGATTTCTCAAGACGGCAATTCAAAGGATTGTATGCCTTGGGGTATGGCCTGCCCTTGGCACCCTTGTATTATGAAAAATTGGCGACTGCCGATGTGTTTGCCTACTATGAATTGTACGGGACACCGGAACAACATGCCGATGCGGCTCGTATTTTATACCCCGCATATGGAACCTATGTGGGCAGTGCCGGTGGCTATTTACTGCCTCGGTACGAATTCCCCTTGTTCATCGGAGGCGTGTTGGCAGGCCATGCCGCAGGTCGTGTCGAATCGCAAAATATCCTAAATCAAGTTGAAGCCAAGCCCCGTTTGGATCGACAATATCGGCTGGGCGAACCAATTTTGGATCTTTTTTCCAACCATGTCGTCAGTCCGTTAGATTAAAGTCGAGCGATTAAACGATGCTGCTCGCTCTGATCACCCAACCACGGCGCAATTCTTCCATCTAACACGTCCGATGGGTTGCATCGTTATGGAAACGAACTAGAACCAACGAAAAAACTGTAAAGACGCTTGCCTGAATACGCTTTCCTTGCCTGAACTATAGCAATTTTGTATCCAGCGGCTGGCCTTGACGCAACCCCAAGAGGATTCGTCTTGACTAAATTCGGGAATGTTGATTGAATGATTGCTTAGGCAATCGAACACCTGTTTAACAGCATTTACCAATCAACTAAACTCGAACGGAAT
>JBGTHU010000795.1:0-3782 GCA_041745975.1 Mariniblastus sp. | reverse complement strand
CGCAAGATTGGTACCGCTTTTGGCGCGATCGCCGAATGCAGTGGTATCGAGAACTTGGAATCTCTGACGAGCGACTGCAAATGAGGGAGCATGAAATGGCTGAATTGGCTCACTACTCCATTGGCACGGCCGATATCGAGTATGCGTTTCCTTTTATGGCTGCGGGCGAATTCGGGGAATTGGAGGGGGTCGCCCATCGCGGTGACTTTGACCTGCGCAGTCACATGGAGGGGAAATTAGACGAAAAATCGAATCCGCTCACATTGCAACTGGACGAACATGGCAAACCCCGCTGGAAGGGGAGCGGTAAAGATCTTTCCTATCGCGACGATTTGACGGGCGAGAAATTTATCCCGCACGTGATCGAACCATCCGCCGGTGCCGACCGCGCGACATTGGCGTTTCTCTGTGAAGCCTACTGTGAAGATCAGGCCCCTGACGATTCGGGAGAGTTGCAAACGCGAACCGTAATGAAGCTTCATCCGCGATTGGCACCGATCAAAGCGGCGATCTTGCCATTGGTCAAAAAAGACGGGATGCCGGAAATAGCCAAAGAAATATATTTGGATCTGAAACGTGAATTCAAAGTCTTCTATGATGACAAGGCCGCCGTCGGTCGACGCTATCGACGCCAGGACGAAGCAGGCACACCGTTTTGCATCACCGTTGACACTCAAACAATCGCTGATCAAACCGTCACCATTCGCGATCGCGATACCTTGCAGCAAGAACGAATTAAGATCAGTGATTGCCAGCAAGTGATTAAAGAACGGCTGACTCGATAATAATTTTAAGAGGATAAAAGGGGTCAAGGATAAAAGGGGGCAGGAGCCAAATTGGCAATTTAGGCAAGTTTTCGTGGACGTCCGCGATTTCGTTGGGTTGATTCCAAGCCCAGCCTTTTGACTGTCGCTTCAACCCAGTTCTGATTTCCGAATGGACAGCCTCGTTCGATACTTTGTTGGAATTGCCCTTCTTCTTTTGCAGTCATCGGCATGTTCACTCGCGCGATCCAGTTTGGCAGACGAGCCACCGGCCAAGATGAAAGTTTCACAACGGAATCACCACCGCACCAATTCCAAAGGCTTCCCCAGCGCCAATCCTCTGCTCGCAAAACCAATTTCCCTGCCAACGCATTCCGTTCGACATAACGACATGCAGTCAAAAAGTGAACATCATCTTCGATAGGAAAACTTTTGTACCGACCTTGATAAACATGTCCTTCACCCGCTGTAAGATAGCGGGCATGGTATCGAGCCGAATGGGTCATAGTAGTCCAGTAGAGAAATCGACTCATTTCGCCCTCAAGTTGAGGGCTCAAAACCATATGCCAATGATTGCTCATCCACTGATACGAAAATAGTTTTACCTTAAATCGTTCCAGGCCTTCACTGATCACGCGTTCAAAGGCTGCAAAATCTTCTTCTTGGTGGAAAATCGTTTGACGGGCATTACCACGGTTAAGCGCATGGTAAATGGCACCCGCTTCATCGGCACGAGGAGCACGTGGCATATTATTGGTTTCTCGTTGGTAAAGATTGAAAGGCAATGACCGACAACTGCAACACGTTAACCACTTTAACCCCGCCTTTCAATTACCCAGATTGCCATTTTGGCTCCTGACCCCTTTTCCTCCTCCTTTTCCTCCTTCTAGATTTTCATTCCAAGCGGAATCGTACCCGCCAACCTTGTCAAAGTAAGCCAGCAATTCTTCGAAGAATGGGTGGCAGGCCAATGTCGAACTGTCTCCCACGACGATCAGTGTGCGGCGAGCTCGCGTGAGCGCCACATTCATTCTTCTCGCGTCGGCCAGGAACCCGATCGTACCTTCGCGATTACTGCGAACGGTCGATATAATCACTGCCTCTTTCTCTCGCCCTTGAAAACCATCGACGGTATCAATTTCTAAATCGGACGATCCTTCCCAATTTTGTCGAAGCCAGCGAACCTGCGCCGCGTAGGGAGCGATTACGGCAATGTCATTGGGGTCGAGTCCGGCGTCGATTAATTGGCGGACCTTGTGCAGTACCATTTTGCCTTCGCCAGGGTTGCGTTTACTTTCCCCATCAGGCTCCAATTCCTCTTCCCAACCGGTTCCTGCCGTGTCGATGAACACGACGCTTCGCTGAGTCAAATCCGACTCGACAATTCCCGGCAAGTGCGACAATAGATGCTGAGCAACGCTGGGATCGGCCACCAACGAGCCCTCATAAAATCGATCGGAGGAAAAATCCATAATCAGGCGATGCATGCGGTACTGCACATTTAATCGCCGCGTCACTGTCTGACCAAACGCGCTAACCAGTCTTTCCATCATTGAGCAGGCAAAGCCTTCGCCAGCGGCTTTTTCACTGAGCACCGTCGGTGGCAACTGGCAGTGATCACCGGCAAGGACCAAGCGGTTGGCGTGCAATACGGGTATCCAGCATCCTGGCTCGGTGCTCTGACACGCCTCATCAATGACGGCCAGGTCAAAGCGTCGGTCTCCAATCAGTTCTTCATCGAAGGTGTTGGTGGCCAACACGACATCTGCGGAATCAAGAATATGATCGACGGCCCGCCGTTCCATTAATTTAGCTTGAGACTTTAAATCTCGGGCCTCGCGGCGCAGGTCTTGCCTGCGACCTGGTTCGGGCCGAGCTCGCGTGTACCGCTCAGCTTTTTCCAAAAGCTGTTCCGCTTCGCGGTTGATATCGCGGATGACATCCATCGCTTCATGATTTTCCACCATGATATCAAGAACGTGTTCCCGCAGCGTTTCGTGCACGCGAGCGGGATGGCCTAGGCGGACTACATTTTGATTTAGCGCTACCAGTTTTTCCAAAAGATTATCGACTCCCGTGTTGCTGGGTGCACAAGCCAAGACACGTTCGCCACGCACTACCGCTTGGCAGATCAATTCGACCACGGTCGTTGTTTTTCCTGTCCCTGGAGGTCCGTGGATGATGGCTAAATCATGAGCGGCTAAGGCAAACCGAACGGCAGCTTGTTGCGAGTCATTCAAGTCAGTTAGGAATTTGCATTCGGGGCGTTGCGATTCAAACCTTGGTTGTTTCCGAGCTAGTAGAATCTCCCGCATTTGTCCCACGCGGCCACTGGCCGACATGATCCACTTGATGGCCGCTCGTTGACGCCGCCGGGTAACTTCGTCGGGTGATAAATCCAACCGAAAAAGTTTTCCGGCTGGCCATTGATCCAATGCGACTTGAATTGACATGGCGGTTCGGGCACTGACGATGCCTTGATAACCGACTTGGCTGTCTTGTTCGTTTTTCGATCGTTCCGGTGACAAGATTACGGGCGATCCAACCCGCAGACGATTCCAGGGTAAAACGGTTTGGCGACCTCGCTTACTCAAAGTCATAAGGTATCTACCACCCATTCCTGTTTGGTTGTCTTCGATCACCAAATTCAAGATCGTTTCGCCCGATCTTTCTGCATTGCGACTGTTCGAAGATTTTTGGCGGGCCACCATGCGAGCGGCTTCCGCTTCCGACTCCATGTCCAACCACTCGAGTGACTTTTGAAAGTATTGCTCGGGAGAAATTTCGTTAATTAACACATGACCTCTTCGATTTAATAACTATTGTTGTTTCTAGCTGGACAGCACCAGGTTCGTGCCCAAGTAGTTGTTCAAGTAGTTGTTCAAGTAAGCCGCTATCGCGGCGTAGAGTCGAAGTTTAAATTTTTTTAGTCATAGTGGTTCCTTTTCACTTCACATTGAAAAGGAGTAACACGATGCCGTCTTACGAAAGTCTACCCGCTGAATCCAAATTCTTCAA
>JBGTHU010000794.1:0-2711 GCA_041745975.1 Mariniblastus sp. | reverse complement strand
ACGACAATCGGAATGGCACCGATCGACCGGGCGGCTTCGATGACCGTCATCGCGCAGGAATCGACATCTCGCACCGGCTGTTCCCCCGGGTGGGATTGGCGTTGAAAATCGTAATCCAAATGAGGCAGGTAGACCAACGTTACCGTCGGCTGCCTTTCCTTAAGAACCAACGCGGAAGCCTGGGCAATCCAGCGAGAGCTGGCCAGCCCGGCGTTCGGGCCCCAAAAACTGGCAAACGGAAACGGCCCCAATCGGTTGACCAGATCGCAGCCTGAATAATCTAAAATCCCGAATTGTTTTGAGCCATCACAGCCATAGTGAGGCTTGGGCGTGACGCTGTACTTGGCCGACGAAGACTGGTTGAACCACCAGAACATATTTGCGGTTTCGAAACTATCATAAAATGGTTGCCGCTGGAGTAGTGAATTAGCCTGTTGCCAGAACCGAATTTCCTGCGTATCGCGGTAAAACCAACCGTTGGCCACGATCCCGTGTTCGCTGGGGGGGGCTCCAGTTAGCATCGTTGCTTGGGCGGTGCTGGTCACAGCGGGTAATGGCCCTAACCAGGGAGCGAAACCGAACCCTGCATAAGAGCTGAAGTCTTGCAGACCCGGAGCCTGAAGCAACAATTCCGACGTCAAGCCGACAACGTTAATGATGCAAACTTTTGGCAAAACACCTTGACCTTTCTCAATTCAAAAACCCGAGTACGGCGGCTTTCTCCTCTGAGGCCTGGACCGAGCAACAGGTAAAACTTCACCGACGAAACCAATCAATCCCATCCATCCCATTCAATATCGTGAAATTACCGAGTCAACCTAAATCAGATCGGCCTTGACCAAGGCGTCTTGAATAATCGGATTCAAGAAAGCGAACGCCAGCGGCACGATCTGATCAGCCTGATGGCTGTGTCGGCTCAGTTCGACATGCACTCCACGACGATAACCGATTGAAAGTAATGATTCAATAACTGGGGGAAAATAGATCTGGCCCTCGCCAAACATCAAGTGTTCGTGAACCCCCGCTTGCATATCTTCGATATGCACATTCACGATCCAATCCGCCCAACGCTCGATGTAATTGGCGATTGGAACTTCACTCATACAAAACAAATGGCCAATATCCAAAGTCATCATCAGGCGTGGCGAATCGACCAAGTGGATCAGTCGCTCAAATCTTCCCGTGGTGTCAATCAGCATTCCCGGCTCGGGCTCAAAACCAATAGTCACGCCACGGTCTTCGGCATATTCCACCACCGGATGCAGATTTCTGACTAAACGCTCGAGGGCCATATTGTAGGGGATCCCTTGAGGCCGATTCCCCGACCAGATCGAAACGCAATCGCTATTCAGCTCAGACGCAATGTCGATACAATACCGATAGAAGTCGATTCGCTGCTGAACTTTGAGTGGGTCAGGGTCTAACAAAGTCGGGGCGTGCTTTGTTTGGGGATCCAGCAAATACCGAGCACCGGTTTCAATGACCGTGCTGATCTGGTGTTGATCAAGCCAGTTTTTCAGTCGTTGCAAGTCGCGTGGGCTGTCCGGATGTTTCGGGCTGAGACAGTGATGGTCGATCGTTAGGGCAACACTCTGATATCCAGATTCAGCCAAAAACTGCAAGCCATTGAAAAGCTCGTGGTGAGCCAGCCCATTGGTGTTGTAACCAATTAACATGTTAGAATCGCGGCTGATTTATTTCGCCGTCCAGATGGAAATTTCTTTTTTTTGCTAGAAAATCAGGCAAAAAGTTAGTTTTCAGCAGGCTTCAGCCGATGATAGCCTTGCCAAGCGGGCCGTTAGGGAAATGCAGACCGTCAAGTGTAGGGGTCGCAATGCCATCAAGTGCCCGATTTCATCTGCTCCCAGTTCAGGCAAGCAAAACACCAGATTATAGCATTTTAATTCCCAGCGGTAACCAAACTGCAACTAATTTAAGGGAAGTTTGTCACTCGAATCGGGGTCGCAATGAATATCGGGAAAGCGGGGCAGAGCGAAAAGGAAAAAACTGGACAAAAAGACAAACTTTTTTTCGTTTGCCATTGACGATCGGAGTTGCAGGGAATAAATTAGTCGATTCTTAACTCGAAACGAACAGACCAGCCGGTTTACGGTCGGTGTGCCGATGTTTCCAAAGAGCCACTTCGCTTGATTTTGAGTAGAATTTGGCAGCAATTAGGTCTTTGAAATAGGCCTTAAGGGTGGAATCAAAGTTAAGACAGCCCTGGCAACGCCCTCTTGTGCTGGCTGGGTGGTTAGGCTTTGGCGGTTTCATTTCGTCGTTCAAAGGCGTCTTGGCTGTTTGAGATAACATTTTGGCCGTGCTTGGCATTGGTTTGGGATTTAGTCGTGGTTTAAGTTTAGGTTAGTTCATTTTTGGAGAGTCTTAAGTGGCAGGTGCAATTCACGAAGTAATTCGAATTCGAATGGAAGCTTACGACCATTCGGTATTGGATCAGAGTGCGGCGGAAATCGTCGATACCGCCAAGCGGACCCATTCTGAAGTGCACGGGCCGATTCCCTTGCCGACTCGGATTGAGCGTTATACTGTTCTTTCCAGCCCTTTTGTAAATAAGAAGGCCCGGCAGCAGTTTGAGATACGCACCCACAAGCGGTTGATTGATATCGTTCAGGCGACTGCTAAGACGATTGAGGCGTTGAACAAGCTCAGTCTTCCAGCGGGAGTTGAGATCAAGATTAAGGCGATGCGCT
>JBGTHU010000793.1:0-6562 GCA_041745975.1 Mariniblastus sp. | reverse complement strand
TTGATCACCCCAAGGAGTCTACCATGAGTATCGATGAAATTTTAATGGATACCGAAGAGCGGATGGAAAAAGCGCTCGAGTTGCTGAAAAAAAATCTCAGCGGCATTCGTACTGGCCGAGCCAACCCTGGTTTGGTCGATTCCCTTCGAGTCGACGTTTACGGTTCGCCAACCCCGCTGAAACAGGTCGCCCAAGTCGGCGCACCTGAACCGACCCAGATCGTGATTCGACCTTATGATACATCGATTATCAAAGAGATTGAAAAAATGATCGTGGCCAGTGACTTGGGGTTTAATCCACAAAATGATGGCCGTGTGATCCGCATCAACATTCCAGCCCTGTCGACCGATGTTCGCAAGAAAATGGTCAACCGTATCAAGGAACTGACCGAAGACGCCAAGGTTTCAATCCGCAACGTCCGTCGCGACGGTAACAAATCCGCTGACACGCTGGAAAAAGATAAATTGATTTCGGAGGATCAATGCAAGGACGTCAAAGATCAAATCCAAGAACTGACTAAAAAGTATGAAGCTTCCGTCGCAGATTCAGCCAAGTCCCGCGAAGCTGAAGTGATGGAAGATTAATCGAAACAACAGCCATGAATCAGAATCAAGCTACCCCTCACCAATGTGACTCCACCGATTCGCCTCAAAGGACAATTTGTGAGGCGACCGACGATCGCTCCGCAGGCGTTTGCTCCGCAGACTCGAATTGCGATTCCGGTTCTACCGGAATGGGGGCGTCGGAACGTCACTGGAGTCGGGCTCAAGTTCAATCGTTATTTGAAATGCCTTTCAATGACTTGATCCATCAAGCTCAATCCGTCCATCGCCAGCATCACAATCCTAACTCGGTACAGCTCAGTAGTTTACTCAGTATTAAAACGGGCGCGTGTCCGGAAGATTGCTCTTACTGTCCCCAGAGTGCTCGCTACAAAACCGGTCTAAAATCCGAACGCTTGATGCCGCTGGAGCAAATCGTGGAAGCGGCCAAAGCGGCCAAAGCCAATGGTGCCGGGAGATTTTGCATGGGAGCCGCTTGGCGCAGCCCTAAGGAGAAAGATATCGAGGCCGTTTCCGAGGCCGTCCGCGCTGTCAAGGATTTGGGATTGGAAACCTGCGCTACGTTGGGGATGCTGACCCCCGAACAAGCCGACCATCTGCAACAAGCAGGACTGGATTACTACAACCACAACTTAGATACATCGCCTGAGTTCTATGATCAAATCATTACTACTCGCACCTATCAAGATCGCTTGGAGACTTTGGAAAACGTGCGACAGTCTGGCATGAAAGTCTGTTGCGGGGGGATTGTCGGCATGGGAGAATCGGCCGATGATCGAGTCGGTTTGTTGACGACGCTGGCAAATTTAAATCCGCCTCCCGAAAGTGTACCGATTAACAACTTGGTACGAGTTGCCGGAACGCCGTTGGCCGATACCGAAGAGCTCGACCCCTTCGATTTCATTCGCACCATCGCCGTCGCTCGAATTCTGATGCCGACTTCTTATGTGCGCCTATCAGCCGGTCGCGAAACGATGAACGATCAATGGCAAGCGCTTTGCTTTTTGGCGGGGGCCAATTCGGTCTTTTACGGTGACCAATTGCTGACCACTAACAACGCGTCAGTGGAACATGACCGTCAATTGTTCCAAAAACTGGGAATGGAACCACAAACATCGCCGGTATGAAAAAAATCTTAATTACCAACGACGACGGAGTCCACGCCCAGGGTATTATCCAATTGGCCCGTCGCGTGCAACAACATGCGGATGTTTTTGTTGTCGCTCCCGCCATCGAGCAAAGTGGCGTGAGCCAGGCGATCACATTTCTGCAACCCTTGTTCCCGGTCAAATTGGGAGGGGACAAAGATTCTCAAGACGCCCATATCCCTGGCTTTTCTGTCAACGGAACACCGGTCGATTGTGTTAAATTGGCGCTACAAGAACTCTGTCCGTGGAAGCCCGACCTGATTCTCAGCGGGATAAACGGCGGCTTGAATGCCGGAACCAACGTTTGTTATTCCGGCACGGTCGGAGCCGCCATGGCCGGTGCGACTTTTGGGATTTTGTCGATGGCCGTCAGCGTTGAATACCAAGAGCAAATCGATTACCACCGCGCCGCTGAGATTGCTTGGCCAATTATCGACCAATTGAGCGTGGCCGATCATCCACCGCGAACGGTGGTCAATATCAATATCCCTACCGCTGCCTTAATCGGTTATCCGGAAATCAAAATTGTTCCCGTGGAAACAAATCCCATGGGGTACGCCTTTGATCGAGGGGTTGATCCCAAAGGCAGAAAATATTTCTGGTCGACCAACGAGCCAGCCCCCCAAAAATCACCGATCGAAACCGATACGGATGCCCTGAAGGAGGGCCATATTACCGTTTCGGGGATTACCTATGATCCCAACTCAATCAATATCCATAAGAACTTGAAAAAAGCGTTTCCAGAGCCCTCTACCCGGACATGAACTCCACTCACCAGCCCTCCGACCCGATAACTGCCATCCGAATCGGGATCGTTACGGTATCGGATCGAGCCAGCCAAGGTGTTTATGAAGATCGCGGTGGCCCCGCCATCAAGGCTTATCTACAGCAAGTAATCACTTCCCCCCACCAGTGTATCAGTCGATTGATCGCGGACGAACAATCATTAATTGCCAATACCCTGATCGAGTTAGCCGATCAACAACAGTGTCAGCTAATCGTCACCACGGGGGGAACAGGTCCCAGCCATCGCGACGTAACCCCTGAAGCGACTGCCGAGGTTTGTCAAAAAATGATGCCCGGGTTTGGTGAACTGATGCGAGCGGTATCGTTGCAGAAAGTCCCCACCGCCATTTTGTCTCGACAGACAGTCGGCATCCGCAGCACTGCCGATCGAGGGAGTTTGATCATCAATCTTCCCGGCAGCCCCAAAGCAATAGCGGAATGTCTGGATGCGGTCTTTCCCGCCATCGGGTACTGTTTGGAACTCATCAACCCCGAAGACAAACGAATCGAAACTGATCCGAATCGGATCGTCACCTTCCGCCCCGGGCACGCCAAGAAATAGACTTGAGTAAATGCAGGATTCACTACCAGCATTGGCCCGTTCTCAAATTCGGTTGACCAAATGAATCCGCGACTGACCCTTCAATCGGATTAAAAATAAGAGTAAGATGAGGACCGATAATAATTGTTGACGGGCAGGAAGGGATGCCACGGCTCCTGACGAGACAATCAACTCTTTGAGCGTAAGTTAGTTTTCCAAGTATTTACCGCATCACTGGAGTAAGCCTGCCTCCTCTAAAAAAAGCCTAAACTTCTATCCTGCATTGTCATTTCAACATGTTCAAATTCATTCATGCTGCCGACATCCATTTAGACAGTCCGTTAAAAGGACTGGAAAAGTACGAAGGGGCTCCGGTCGAGTTGTTGCGGAGTGCCCCCCGGCGAGCGTTAGAGAATTTGATGGATTTAGCGTTAAAGGAAAAAGTCGATTTTGTCTTGATCGCCGGTGATTTGTATGATGGTGACTGGCGAGATTTCAGTACGCCACTCTTTTTTTTGAACCAGGCCTCTCGATTGCGAGATGCCGGAATTCCGATCTACCTGATCGCTGGTAATCATGATGCGGCCAGCAAGATCTCCAAATCGATGCAGTTGCCCGATCATGTCAAAATGTTTGCCGCCGATCGCGCCCATTCAGTCGAGCATCCTGGCTTGGAGGTCGTCATCCACGGCCAAAGTTTCGCCCATGCAAAAGTCACCGAAGATCTTTCCTTGAGCTACCCAGCAGCGATACAGGGCTGTTTTAATATCGGCATGTTACACACGACCGTTGATGGCCGCGAAGGGCATGATCATTATGCCCCCAGTTCGCTCAATACTCTGAAAGTGAAGGGCTACGATTACTGGGCCTTGGGGCACATTCACCAACGGGAAATTCTTTGCGAAAAACCGCTAATCGCCTACTCAGGAAATATCCAAGGGCGGCATATTCGGGAGTCAGGAGCCAAAGGGTGTTTGCTGGTCGAGGTTGACCGCGATTTCAATGCGGCAGTGCAGTTCAAGCCCCTCAGCACCGTCTGTTGGGATCGGTTAAGCCTGGACGTAAGCGACGTGGATGAACCGGACGACTTGATTCACCAGATTCGATTGGGGTTGGAACAAAGGTTGACCAATCACTCCCAAGACACTTTCCTTTCGGTTTCAAATCATCCCGCAGTCGTTGGCGGTTCCACTTTGGCTCTCAGGGTTCAACTGCAAGGAGCAACTCAACTGCACCAACCATTACTGGCTCAACAAGACAATTGGATCGCCCGCATACGAGGCCTGGCTAATGAAGTCTCAGGCGGAACGGGTGAGTTATGGATCGAGAAAGTTTTGATACAGACGCACTTGCCCAGGGCCGTCGCAGATACGACTCAATGGCAAGATTCCGCCGCAAATGAAATGGCTCAGCTGTTCCTTGAATTGCGGAAAAACGAAGACGCTGCGTCGGAATTAAATTTGGATCTGAGTCGATTACAGAAAAAAATTCCGCTCGATCTAAAAGAAGAATGGGGGTTGGCCTCGGAGATCTCGATCAATGACTATTTGGACAAAGCCGAGTCGCTGCTGAGTTACCAATTGTTCCAAGCGTCCATCACTGAAAATCAGTTAAGTCGACCTGAACCCACCCATGCAAGTGGGTTAGAGACCTCCTCCGGATCAACGACTTCCCTACCCAGTGCCAAGGTCAAACGAGACCGTCGGAGTAAAAAGAAATGAGACTGCTGGAACTCCATTTGAAGGCTTACGGTCCTTTTACCGGACAACGGATCGATCTTTCGAAGGGATCATTTGGTTTGCACCTCGTGTATGGCCCTAATGAGGCGGGTAAAAGTTCTTCCTTGAGAGCCATTCACGATTTTTTGTATGGGATCCCCAGCCGGACAACCGACAACTTCCGGTTCGCCTATCCTCAATTGCGGATCGGGGCTGTACTGCAGGCCGCCAATGGGAAGCGATTGGCGGCAATTCGACGGAAAGCAAATTCGAAATCACTGCGCGCTGATGATGACCAATCCGTTGTCGAACAAGCCGAACTGGAGGCGTTGCTCCACGGTGTGGATGCCGAGATGTTTCGCACGATGTTTGGGATTGATCATCAACGACTAAGGGAGGGCGGAGACCAGATCGTCAAGGGGAAAGGAGAACTGGGAGAAGTACTGTTTGCGGCCGGTGCCGGATTAATTGGTTTGCGGCGAACTCGCCAACATCTGCAAAATGAGCTCGAATCTTTATTGTCGGAATCGGGCCGAAAAGGCGCAATTTACTATCAATTGGAAAAGTACCGCGATTTGGAACAACAGATCACGGCGGCCCAAGTCAAAGTCTCGGATTGGTTGCGGGTCACCAATGGACTCACGCAGGCCCAGACGGAATTGGAACACTTAAAGTCGAATCAACAAGAAAAATTGGCTCAATCCAGTCGACTGGAAAGAATTAATAATGCACTGCCCATTTATTCCAGTTGGCAACAACTGAGCAAGCGTATCGAAGCACTCTCAAAAGTGCCGAATTTGCCTGTCGATTTTTCCAATTCGGCCCAACAGGAATTGTCGTTGTTGGCTCAACTGGAAACCGAAGCCAAAATTAAACAGCAACAAATCGAATCCAATCGACAGCAACGCCGGGGGCTAACGCCTAATCGTGAGTTGCTGGCGATGGCCGATTCGATCGAAACTTTGAAGGAGCGGTTGATCGGTTATGAACAAGCGAGTTTGGATGGACCCGTCTTAGCCAAAGATTTGCAACTGGCGGAACAGACGTTGGCCGCTCGATTGAGGGAGTTGGATTGCCATACCGATTTATTTTCCCTGGAAGATTTGCACGTCGCTCCCGATCGAGCGATTAGGATTGATGAACTGGGACGCCAACATGAATCGCTGCGAGAGCAACTGCAACGCTTGGTCGACCAACAAGCAAGACAACAGCAGCAGCGACAGTCATTGCAAGATCGATTGGAATCCTTGCCCAATACTGAACGTTTGACGCGACTGAAAAATATTCGCCAAGCCATTCGTGACGAAGGGAGTCTGGAAGGTCGCTGGCAGGACGTCAATCGAGAACACACAAAATTGAGCAGCGAGATTGAGTTGGCTCTCCGACGGCTATCGCATTGGCAGGGAAGCTGGGAACAAATGGAATCGCTGCCGCTGCCCAGCGTTGACCAAATCAAATTGTTTCAACAGCGAGCTGAACAAATCGATCGTCAACATGAAAAATTGACAATCTCGATCGAACAAGTAACCGCTGACCAGGCCAATCAACAGGCCGAATTGAATCAGCTGGAGTTGGGCGGCCAAATTCCCTCCATCGATCACCTGCAATCCGTACGCCAACAACGTGACGCCGCCGCAGCCTTGATCCTCCAGCAATGGAACGCGTACCAAACAGGAAGCCTGACCGCAGAGAGTCGACGTGCTGAAGAAGCGTTTTTAGATCAGCTTGAGTCTCAGGATGCACTTGATCGAATCTGGCAACTTCTTTCGGCTCAAGCTGATACCATTGCCGATCAGCTCTACCAAG
>JBGTHU010000792.1:0-3061 GCA_041745975.1 Mariniblastus sp. | reverse complement strand
TTGCGGTTGATCAGATAGACCTGTCCGTCGGCCTTGATGTTGCCGAGAATCTGGGTGGGATTGGCGCTGGGATCATTCACCTTGTTGAAGCTTGAATGAAAAACGGGTTCGACATGTTGATAGCCACCGTCTTCAATTTCTACTGCGGTGATTCTCTTCTGTAGCGGGTATCGTTGAGACCAGCAATAACCTGAACTTGACACACAATGAACTGCAATTATCGCCAAAAAACTCCATGCCAACTGACGAACATTCTTAACGAAAGGAAAACCGTTCACTATTTTTAAACCTCAAATCGCAATCCAAAAAATAATAAAATCAAACGCAACAACCAGATAGGGATTGATTACAATCTTTCCAAAACAACCACAATCTGGCACTCCATTTAGCGTCGAAGCCTAAATGACATTTTCCCGCCCAATATTTCGCGGAGCATTTTGCTATACACAAGGCTGTTGGGGTGACCCACCATTTCTTGTTTCAATATTCCGTCTCCTTGAGTTTTTTTTTCATCAACTAATTCAACCAGCCGAATTGCGATTCTCGATCTTGCCTGCTCGATAAATTGGGTTAGTTCTTTTTCGAACCTATCTAATCGAGAATTAAATTCAGCCTGTGTTCCCCAGTCTTCTCGTTTGAGCTTTTCATAAATGTAGCGGGGGCCAATTGTAAAAACCGCATGCAAACGTAAATAGTTACTATAAGACTGACGCTGGATCGGTACCAGCGTGTTCCTGAATGCCTCATATTCTAATTGTAAACGTTCAAATGTCTCTTTTTTGAAGGCTGCTGCTGCTTGCTCCGGCGGTCGTTTCCTATGATATATCTCCAGGATTTTAACTTCCAAGCTCCTTAGCGCATCTAACTGGCTAGAAGACATATCAGGCGTTCGTGCTAAAAACACCTCGGTTGGAACGAAAGCTTCCGACTTATACCAGTATTCACCAACGTTGACCTCCCCCTGTTCATTGACAGTGAAACTGGGCCCGGTAAATTGCCATTGGCAAGAATCTAAATCGATCTTGTAAAAATCGACTGAACTGCGATTGATTTTTTCCAAGCTCCCCCCTTTCTCACGGGCAAGGGCCAAGGCGATGTCAAGTGGGAGTAGCGGCAGTTTCTGCCGATCCGCATCTT
This sequence comes from Mariniblastus sp., assembly GCA_041745975.1. GTDB lineage: Bacteria > Planctomycetota > Planctomycetia > Pirellulales > Pirellulaceae > Mariniblastus. The sequence continues at coordinate 1,924 of JBGTHU010000792.1, read as the reverse complement.
CGAACTGATCAACATATCCAGGCAATAAATCTTCTAACTGATTCAGAAACAAATGATTTCCTTCAATACCGATCTGATTAGCAAGTTCCTTAATTTCTATCAGAATGAACTCGACATCCTCCTTCTGCAACTCCAACGCTTCAGCCTTCTGCCTGAGATAGCTAGGTATCCCCAAACTTACCATTTCGTACCTCGCACTGATCCCAACCAGCTTTTGCTTCTCCAGATCAGAAAGGTCCGAAGCGATCGAACTGGCAAAGGCAGAAAACTCATGCCGAAACTCCTTTCGCCATCCTAGGTCGCGGCCTTTCGATTTAGTAACCAACTGCATCCCGTCTTGCCATTGCCGTTTCAATTTTTCAGCCTGCACTTTTTTTTGTTTCGCTAGATTCTCAGCGAGCTGCAGTTCGCTCAATAATTTCCCTTCAGAGAATACTTCGAGAAGGACTCTATCCCCAAAGGGTAGCACAAATTCTTTTCTTCCACTCTCAACGGGGCGTAGCAAACAGTCGATTGTAAAACTGTTGTCTACAACGTCAGAAAAACTCATCATCTGGCCCAAGGCATTCAAGGCACTAGAATGCTCTCGCAACTCTTCACGCTGGTCTTCGGTCAAAAACGGCCACAGCTCATTGATCCTGGTCAGTTGAGGATGAAATTCCTGAGCCGCTACCCCTCTGCTAGAACCTACCAACGCAAGCATACAAACAACAGCCCGAAACACTTGTTTTTGCATGAAAAGAGAAGCAACGGAGCGATAGAATCTCGATGCTTGCACTGCCGAGCTGACTGTCGATAATCCTATAGAAGCGAGCCCCTCTGCTCCAACCAGTCTCTCAGCCGTGGATTGGGTAGCGGATTCAATAATGTCTCGCCGTCGATTGTCACCAACGCGACGACGACTTGCTTGCCTACAACCGCTGTCCAAACAGGTTGGACGACCGGCAGTTGCATTTCTCCCACACCAGCCGCGATCATTAGAAAGACGATTTGTTCGCAGAAAGACTTCGCCGATTGCAAATACGAGAGGCCGAGATTCGACGAATCCGGCACGGAATTTGCGGCAATCGGTTCGCGCGCTAAATTCGCGTTGGCCGTTGGCCGTGTGAGGTTTGACTCGCTGAAGTATTCATTGACTTCCTCCAAGTACCGCCGTTTAACAGATTAAAAAGTGTTCCGATCCAACAGAAATGATGAATCAAGATCATCAATTAAAATGATGATCCATTCAATGTATCAACCTTTCGAACCATGTCAACAAAAATCTTTTATTTTCTCGAGAATAAAATAATCACAAAAATTGAGTCGGTTTTTGAGCTCGTTGACCAACCTCAAAACTTCCGCTCGTCTGGCCGGGACGGAAGTTTTGTGGGCTTATGGGATGTAACCGACCGAGACTACCGTTCCCAAAACTTCCCGTCCTGCCGGTAAAGACGGCAGGGGCGGCACACCAATTTACTTTCATCACAAATCCAGGAACGGTTTATTCACCCATTGGGTCAATCAGCTGCAACAACCAACAGATCGCATCGACCGATAGACTGTTCCCCACCGCTTTCCAAGCGGCAGCATGGGGGTGCCAAGACGGTGATGGCCAGGGAGGCGATGTCCTGGACGATGACGACCCGGACGGTGACGGCTCGGACGATGACGACCAAGAAGATGATGCCCCAACAGGGAACTGCTGGAACTGTTTCGTCGGCAGTCGATACCCTGCAGGGAACCCTAACAGGTTCAAAATCTCCTGCGGTGCAAATCGGCGGATGTGAGAGGTTTGACCCGCTCGATCACCCCGACAGAGATAGGAACCACTCCGCACCGGCGACCGACCATAAGCGGCGGTGAAGCAAGCCGACACAGCCAATCGATTCGTCTCCGATACCAGATCGATCGCATGTCGGTACTGGTGCTCAATGGCGGGCGG
>JBGTHU010000791.1:0-5815 GCA_041745975.1 Mariniblastus sp. | reverse complement strand
TCGCCATCAATACCCGTAATCTGACCGCCTGTGCCGCCGCGGAGGAAATCGAACGAGCCCAGCAAACTTTTGGGCTGCCCGCGTGTGATGTTTATCGCGATGGATCGGAAAAGTTGGTAACGGCCGTGGTTCAATTAAAACAGGAACTCGCACGATCATGAACATAGTACTACATCGTTTAACGTTACCCTTGAACCACCCTTTCACCATCGCTCGTGGGTCAATGACTCAACAAGAAAGCGTGGTCGTGGAACTGCAACACGAGGGAATCAGTGGCTGGGGCGAAGTGACGGAAAACAGCTACTATGGCCATAGTTGCGATTCTATCATCGCCTCCTTGAGCCACGTCGAACCGTTATTGGAACGATATCTCAATGACTCGCCCGAAAGCCATTGGGAAACCATGCGAGTGGCACTGAACAACGACATGTTTGCCTTGTCAGCACTCGATATGGCGGCTCATGACTTGCACGCCCGCCGGTTGCAGCAACCACTTTGGAAAAACTGGGGATTTCAGATCGATCGAATTCCCCCCTCCAGCTTCACGATCGGCATCGATCGGATCGAGGTGATGGTGGAAAAACTAAACCAGCAACCAGGTTGGCCAATCTACAAAATTAAATTGGGAACCGACCGTGATATCCAAGTCGTTACCGAACTGCGGCAACATACCGATGCCCGATTCCGAGTTGATGCGAATTGTGGCTGGACGGCGGAACAGACTGTGATTAACTCGAAAGTGCTGGCTAAATTGGGTGTCGAGTTCATCGAACAACCGCTCTCGGCAGACGCTAAAAATGATCAAAAAAAAATGGTTTTTGAACTATCGGCACTTCCCATTATCGCCGATGAAAGCTGCCAAGTCTCAGCCGATATAGAAACCTGTCGTTCTTTCTTTCATGGAATCAACGTCAAAATTTGCAAATGTGGTGGACTAACGCCGGCCAAATCAATGCTCCAACAAGCTCGGCAGTGGGGGATGAAAACGATGGTTGGGTGCATGGTGGAGAGCTCGATCGGCATTAGCGCTGCGGCTCAACTGTTGCCGTTGTTGGATTATGCCGATTTAGACGGAGCGATTTTATTGAGCGAGGATCCTGCCAGTGGCGTGGTGATCGACAAAGGCCGAGTCCACTTGAGCCAACAACCAGGCACCAGTGCCGGATTGCGGTGATCAATCACCAAGGTCGACCGATTTGATCTCTCCATGCGGTCAGTAGATCACCATACTGTTTCCCTGGCTCGCGTTGAATGATCATTGGTTGCCCGGCCCGATCAAAGATGGCAATTTCACTCACCGGCAAGATCGCAAACGGCGTACTCAGCCAATACCAGGCATCGGCGTTGGCCAGTGTGGTTTGGTCGATCGCTCGCCGTTGAAATGGCAGGCCCAACTTCGGACTGATCACCTCTTCCAAAACTTGAACCGAAATACTGGGTAAAACATCGGCGACTGGAGGAGCCACCAAATGGCCCTCGATCGAAACAACCAAACTGGCGGTCGTCCCCTCTAAATAACAGCCATTCAGATCCCGCATCAAGGCCAGCGAACCGGAGCGCAGCCGACTCGCCTCGCGCTCCGCCAAATAATAATGCATTCGGCTGCGACACTTGAGTTGTTTTGGAAGGCAGATAGAAGGGATCTCGGGCCGATTTACGGCGACCAATTTGACCCCTGTTTGGGCAACTCCTTGCCAATGATTTTGGAGTGGTATCGCCGTGATCAATAGCCGGTGGCCGACCAGACTCCGCCCGCTGCCCTGAGTGTTGGCACCGGCTGGATGGGGTAAACGGGCCGCATGATCTCCCGCTGTCACCACCACGTTGACACTGAATTCCCCACCAAACTCCGTGGCCATGGGAGAACCAGACTGGTTCCGCTGCACCGTTTCCTGGATCAAGTAAGCCAGGCGTTGTCGGTCAATCTGAATATCGATCGCAGCGGCACCGGCCACGAAACGATTGAGATGCCGATCCATCAACGGTAGCTTTCCAGCGTAGGTTCGCAGTTGCTCGGTGATGGCAACTCCCATAGTGAATCCGTAATCCCAACAGGGAACCGCCACTTCATGAAACGGCACGAACCGATCTTCGAACCACGCAACCAACGCAGCGGGATCAAATGAAGGATCAGATTCCATCGGCGACTGCATGCCCGATCAAGCCACCGTCAGCGACTTGGGTGATTCGAACTGACAACAATTGATTATCCTTAATTGCGTTACGGTTTAGGTTGGCATCATTTGCCTGCACCCGAACCGTCGCGTATCGACAGGAAGTACCACTGCCAGCGGCGTTGTCGTTGTCGACTTTTTCGATTAAAACCTGCAAGGTATCCCCGAGCAAACTTTGGAAATAATTTTGCTGAAGCTCTCTTTCCAGCGTCGCCAATGTCTCTCCACGAGTTACCTTGACTGACTTGGGAACTTGTTGATCCATTTCAGCGGCGGGGGTACCGCGGCGCGGACTGAAGGGGAAAATATGGATCTTAGAAAATCCAATTTGTCGACAGGCATCGAGCGTATCCTCGAAATCTTTATCGGTTTCGCCGGGGAAACCAACAATCACATCGGTACTGAAGGCAGGTAAGTGCAGCGATTCTTTGACTAACTGACAGCGATCAATCATATGCCGTCGCGTCCAGCGGCGTTTCATCGCTCTTAAAATTCGATCGCTACCACTTTGAACACAGACATGCAGATGGGGGCAGACCTGTTCTGGAAAATCTCGCATCACGTCGACCAACTCGCGAGTCACTTCGGTGGCTTCGATACTTGACAGTCGTACCCGAATCGAAGGGATGCGATCACAAATTTGCCGCAATAGAGTGGCCAATCGCGTCCATTCCGACTTCGGCTTGCCGCGATTAAAATCGACTCCGTAATGGCCCAAGTGGATGCCTGTCAAGACGATCTCACGAAATCCGTTGTCGGCCAATCGTTGGGCTTCTTCCAAGATTTCAACTTGCGGGCGACTGTACATGTCCGGCCGCACGTAGGGAATGATGCAATAACTGCAACGCAGCAAACAACCGTCTTGAACTTTGATATAGGCCCGATGGCGATTACTCAAACCAGAAATGCCTGTCGGAGAATCGATCACTCCAAAACGCCCCAGCAGATCCGGAATCTCTCGCTTGTCGGTGATCACTTCCGCCACACCGGGCAATTGGGCAACGGTGGCGGGATCGCGAGCGGCGTAACACCCCATCACCACGATCCGAGCATCCGGATTTTGTCGGTGCAAACGACGAATCATCTGGCGACTCTTGGCGTCTCCCTCGTTGGTGATGGTGCAAGTATTGACGATGCACAAATCCGCCGGTTGATCCGCCGCTTCTTGAAAGCCGACACTGATCAATCCCTCGCGAACCAGTTCCGTTTCGTATTGATTGACCTTGCAACCCAGCGTTACGGTTTTCAAGTTGCCGGGTTCAGGCGAATTGATAGCATCGATCTGCGGCTGGAGTGGGTTGATGATCGGCAGATCCGAAGTGACGCGAGCTTGGTTCATTCGACCGCCTCGATCGAGGCTCGCATGGAACCTCTGGAACGCTCAATCAAAATGTCGGGGCCAAAAGATTGAATTTGATCCCGTTTTAGTTCTGCGTGTTCCATGGTGGTTGTCAGGCAGATGCAACGCCCCAGCGAGTCGACCATTTTGGCTATTTTGAAGCCTTTGCTAATTGAAAAACCAAAAATCTTTTTCATCATCAAAATCACATATTCGTAGGAATGATCATCGTCATCCCATAAAATCACATTGTAACGGGGTTGTTGTTTCGGTTTGGGTTTCTGCTTACGCTTGGCCGATCTCTGCGGAGTTTGAGGTTCAAGCGTTTGGGGTTCAAGCGTTTGGGGTTCAAGGGTAGATATTCCTTCTTCTGCCATCGGAGCAATTCCCTAATTGTAACTTTTAAGCAATACTGTGCTGAGCACCGCCGATCGAATCAATTCTACTATTTTAGCCGTAACTTTCGTCGAAGAAAGATATTTTTTCAATATTAACGGCCATTTGACAGCTTACCCAGTGCTTTGTCAAAGCTTAATATTATCGTAGCGGAAGTCGTCAAGACTTTCGAGGGCATCAGTGAAAGCTAGGAAAACGAACGAACCTCTTGACGACTTCCGTTACAAATCTCCGAAACCGCCACTAATTCAACAACCCGCAAGCTCGGTTGGGACTGCGGTTGGAAAGTCGGGGTGGATGTCACCGGTTAGTGGTGAGTCGCTCGCATCTCCGAGGCGAGTTGGTTTTTCAAGGTATTTGTCTCGCCGGAGAGGGTCTGACCCCTTTTTCCGATAGCCTCGAAACGAATCGGTAGGTCGTAAGTAAAAACCCCATCGCGAGTTTGAAAATTCGTCCCGTGCACACCCAAGTAATCGGTCAACGCCACCAGGTAGCCTTCATGCGTCCATTGAACTTGATCGGTGGCCGGATCGCTGGGGCAACTGACCGCCGGCAATACCGTTTGCATCCCGCGATGATTGCGAAACGGGATCGGGCTATAGCGATAATCTTCCAATGCCTCCTCCCACATCGCCGTTTGTTCGATGAAAGGAAGAATACGAGTAATCCAAGACATGCCGAAATATTGATCTGCGGGGCGGCCAGTTCCGCTGCCACCACCGCCTCCTAATCCAGAAAACGATTGCAAACCGATCGGCAGTTGGCCGTGGCTCGATTCGTAATTCATCAACCCCAGTGCCAATTGTCGGACATTATTAGAACAAGCCGTCCGGCGTCCCGCTTCCCGTACCATGTGAATCGCTGGGAGCAACATCGCGATCAATAATCCGATGATGCCGATGACGACCAGGAGCTCGACAAGGGTGAAGGCTTTTTTGCTCATTCGAATCTCATCCCAATCATTTGCGTTGTTTCAATACACGATATAAATAGATGGAAATTAAAAAACCGACTAACACGATACCGATTCGCAAATACCAATTCGAACCAGGCCTCTTAAACTCGGGTAGTCCGTAATAGGGGAGTCGAAACTCTTTGGCTGTTGGCTTTTCAGCTCGTTTGAAATTACTGAATTCAATCGACGATTTGATGTTCGTAGAAGGTCCGGAAAATGTCAAATTGCGTTTTAAGGAAATAAGCTCTCCACCATCTCCGAGATTCGCAACCTGCTCAATACGGATGGTCGTTGGCTCATCATACGCCTCAGAGTCCTCCGTTAGATCAAAATAGATCGGTTCCCAATTTTTTGTCTTGAACCGTATTTTAAGTGTTTTTAATTCTTTTGGCTTCCAATGTACTCCTAAAAACGAGTGGGAGTCATCGAAATGAAACTTAAATAAAAAATCCACGGTCTCATCAAATGAATGGCGATCAATATTGCATTCAATCAGTTCCACTAGCGAGGAGTCGCTCCATGGAATGCGATCGATTGGAATTACGTTTGCAATTGTGTAATGTTCGTAATCGGGATGAAATATCGTATTGGCATAGCGATGCCTGATCGATTCACCCGGCTCCTCTGACGGCAGCGAGTTTTCTAGTTGCCAAGGCTTGCCAACCAATTCCGGTAACCACGACGTGGCGTCTTTAGACGATAATTGGAAGGAATAGTCCCGGTTGGATGCGACCACTTCTCCCCTTGAAAAAACAGTCTCCTTGAGACGCATGTCGGAGAGTCGTTTGTACGTGATCGTTGCATTGCTGCTCGCAACCGCAACTCCCGAGTTGCTTTGTGAAAAATCGAACGAAAAGGAATAGTTCTGCCTTGCTGTTATACGTTCCGACCAACGTTTTGGTGCTTCTTGCAGAAATTTCTGATAAAAAACTGCTGCCTGACTGTCTATCT
>JBGTHU010000790.1:0-2440 GCA_041745975.1 Mariniblastus sp. | reverse complement strand
GGATCTTCTTCGCTCATTTTATAGCTAACGGGGCCAAGTCTTTTACTCATTCCCCAGCTGGTCACCATTTTACGAGCGATCGAAGTGGCTCGTTCGAGGTCATTTTCGGCGCCGACGGTTAATTCGTTATAGATCAGATTTTCGGCCGCTCGGCCCGCCAACATCATCACCAGATGGTCATGGATTTCCTTTTCAGACAAATTCATCCGTTCCTCTTCGCTGATCATTTGCGTCACGCCTAACGCTCGCCCGCGGGGAATCACGGTGACTTTATGGACCGGGCTGGCCCCAGGCAGGAACCACGCGGCCAACGTATGCCCCGCTTCATGGTAAGCAGTCCTTTCTTTTTCTTTTTCGCTAAGCACTTCCTCTCGTTTGGCCCCCATCAAGACTTTGTCTTGGGCATAATAAAAGTCTTCCATTTCGACTTTGGTTTTATTTTTGCGGGCGGCCCAGAGGGCGGCTTCGTTGACCAGATTCTGAATATCGGCGCCCGTCATACCTGCCGTTGCTTGGGCCAGCACATCCAGATCGACATCGCTGCCCAGGGGTACCTTGCGAACATGTACTTTAAAGATTTCCGACCTCCCTTTTTTGGTCGGGCGGCTAACGCTGACGTGTCGGTCAAAACGACCGGGCCTCAACAATGCCGGATCGAGAATATCGGGACGATTGGTAGCGGCAATCACGATCACTGATTCATTGGGCTGGAAACCGTCCATTTCCCCCAATATTTGATTGAGGGTTTGTTCCCGTTCGTCGTGGCCGCCCCCCAATCCAGCACCTCGTTGGCGTCCCACAGCATCGATTTCGTCAATAAAGATAATCGCCGGTGATTGGGCTTTGGCCGTCGAGAATAAATCTCGGACACGACTGGCCCCCACACCGACAAACATTTGAATGAACTCCGAACCGTTAACTGAAAAAAAAGGAACCTCGGCTTCGCCCGCAATCGCTTTCGCCAGTAACGTTTTCCCAGTTCCCGGCGGCCCAATCAACAGAGCACCCTTGGGAACTCGACCACCCAGTTTCTGAAACTTAGTAGGGTCTCGCAAAAATTCTACAATTTCGTTCAAGTCAGCCTTAACGCCTTCCAACCCCGCGACATCCTTGAATGTAATCGGTTCCGCCGAAGGCTCATATTGCTTGGCCGTGCTCCGCGAGAAATTGGAAAGAAAGCCCCCGCCACCCATAAACTGGCTTTGAGAGCGACGCATCGAAACGATCAAGAAAATCAACAAACCGAACGAGAGCATAATGAAGATGAGGTAGTACCATCCGAACAGATCGCTGGCCGGTTGCTGATTGATACTCTTGACTCCTGCCGCTTGCAATTCTTCAACAATTTTGTCTCGCGTTTGGGGGACGGGTGGGATTTCCACTGAGAACTTTAACTTGAGATCACCCTCAACCGGTTGAAGTTTGCCATTTCGATCAAGTTTGGGTTCAGCGGGTACCGATCGGTTGAAAACGCCCACCGCTGTGTTGGAGGCACTTCCGGGCAACTCGATCGACTCGATCATCGTTCCCATCGGTTGGCCATCGACATCCAGAAACGTATTTCCATCGAAATCTTTCCCTTGGGCCAAATTTCGAAAATAGCCCAACGAAACTTTGGAAGTTTGACTATTCTGAAATGAAAACAGAAAATAGGAGATAAGTGATACCAAAATGATCAATACGATCAAAAAATTAAGATTTCGAGGGGATCGTGGTGCCTCGGTCGATGCCCCGGGCGATTTCGGCAATTTCGATGACTTCGTCGACTTAGGCGAATTGGGTTGTTTTTGATCTTCCATTGAGACAGAAATTGTAGTTCGTTATGCCTTGATGAAATCATTTCACAAGCGCGCTTTTTCGAAAAAGCCAAATTGTACAAGATGGCAACCGATTTGGCGACCGCAGGTTTAACGGTTTTGGCTCCTATTCTCAATTTCTTGACTGTTTGCTATGCTTTGAAAAATGCAATCCAACATTGAAAACGAAAAGAACCGACGCCGCACGTTTGCAATTATTTCGCACCCGGACGCCGGAAAAACGACTTTAACCGAGAAATTACTCCTTTTTGGTGGCTCTATTGAAATCGCGGGGGCGGTGCGAGGCCGCAAGTCTCAGCGGGCGGCCACTTCCGATTGGATGGATTTGGAAAAAAAACGAGGGATCTCAGTTAGCTCTACTGTGTTGACCTTCGAGTATGCGGGGCACCAAATTAATTTGCTGGACACTCCCGGGCACCACGATTTCAGCGAGGACACCTATCGCACGCTGATGGCGGCCGACTGCGCCGTGATGGTGATCGACTTGGCCAAGGGGGTTGAGGCACAAACCGAGAAGCTGTTTCGTGTTTGTGCGCTGCGGAAGATGCCGGTGATCACCTTTGTCAACAAGGTGGATCGTCCGGGCAAGCCGCCGCTGGAGGTTTTGGCGGAGATCGAGGAGA
>JBGTHU010000789.1:0-4443 GCA_041745975.1 Mariniblastus sp. | reverse complement strand
GGCAAGATTTTTGAAATCTTTTATTTTGTCCTCGATCGGTTTTCGGCATTCCGTTGGTATCATCTTTTCAATTGCGTCAAATGAGATATTCTCATTTTTCCCCATTTTGTCAGGGTCATTCAGCCGCATGATTAAGAGAACCAATGAATTGAAGACGCAATTCTGTATAATTGCCCAAGTGATCGGCGAAGAAAACTCGTAAATCTTTGCGTCACGGTCAATAAACCATGTTTTGTATGCGCTCCAGTGCAAACTAACTAGACTCGCTTCTCGCTTAATGACTGGAAACATTTTATGGAAATTGTCCATCTCTTGATCCTAAAACAATTGAGATATTATGTAATTTGAGATGTGTGAAGACTGTCATATCAGCTACCGCGTAATCTTCCACCTCGTCTTATCTACCAAACCCAATATACATTGTGACTCAATACAATGGGACTCAAGAATTTCGTAAATCTGGGCTGTATTGCCACGAAAAAATCACTTGGTTATCGCTGCGCGTGTCTTTCCTTTCGAGCTGGCTACCAACGCGGCTTGGACGGCATTGTTTTGCTGAGAACGATAGATCTGGTAAGTAATCTCAGTTGCTTTTAGCCGGGGTATAATTTGATAAATCTCCGTGAAGAATTGCTGAAAATCTGTGACTTACAGAGGTAATGGTAAAGCTATTTTGACATAGGTCGCAAACCCAAGTATACATGGAATTCCCACGGCGGTGCTTAAGTTGCGAAAGATTTTTATGTTGAAAGCGTTTTCTTCTCAATTTCAGTCATGTCGACTAAGCAGCAATCGTTGGGCTCTTCCTTTCAGAATTGGTAGGTGCAGATGACCTTGTTTTTTCGGCGACAATTAGAATTTCCTGTCAAAAAGCTTGCCACGATTGTTATGACATTGGTTAATGTAGCGAAGCAACTGACTTCTTGGCAGTTTCGACTCGGTAGCTGGGAACGTTGAGCTCGATAATCGATGTTCGTGAGGCGTTGTTAAAAAAATTCGGGAACAAACGGCGGCGAAGGAGCAGTGATCTGATCAACTTTTGCGTAGCATACGATCCATGACTTGCTCAACCCCGAATCGATCCTATAAGGTGCGTCGCTTTCGGATTGCGAATTTTTTCACTTCAATCTTTCAACATATTTGATTGCCTTTTCCACGAATTTCGGCTCTACCCATCGTGGTGGACTTCTTTGGATGGAGACCCTACCACCAAATCTGCCGAACACCTCCTGCATCTGGGGCGACAGCACCTTCAGCGGATTCCCAGATCGGTCCTTACCAACCGAACTGATTCGATGGGCATTCGTCAAAAGGCGACTATCAGGTCCTCCTTTTACGAGAATAAGGTGTTCACGTTGGTTCTTGAAGACGCTCGGGTAGCGGACATGAAAGTTCTTCCCGAACGATCGCTTCAGAGTTGTCTCGGAAAAGTCGGTTGCAATCCCAGCGAGTTCGACCACGAAATAACCGACGACGTACAGCGCAGGCGACTTGTCCGTCCGCCAACCGGTTTCTTCGGCCCACTCCTGCAATCCACAATAAAAGATCAGGTAGTCGCCCCGTTCCAACTTTCGCAACGAGCGTTTCGGTGAAGTGGGATCGCCGTAGGTGAACGTCTCGAATTCTGGGTCAAGGTGGATGTGCTGATCGGCGACCGTCTTACGTTTCCTAGTTGGGAAGTAGTCGGAATGGGGACGACCGTTCTTGCCGATCACGGTTCCATATTTGTGAGCGCTGACCCGTTTGTTGTCAGGGATGCAGACAAACTCGAATGATCCATCAGCGAACAGGGGACTCTGAATGCCGCCGCAACCTGAATCGATTCCTACACGGAGTAACACGGCCTTCTTGTTCATCTCATTCCCCTCAATTTTGAAACGAGATCAGCGAGAGTCGACCACTTTCGGAAGTTTCGGCAGTGGTCAGCGGCAAAGTAAATCAGCGGCTCATCCCATATAAACGTGAACGTTGGATCGGCAACGAGCAGTGCTGGCTGTCCATACTTCTCGGCAAGGTTGTAATTGATATCGTTTTGCCATCCCTTGTCTCCTGGATGCTGTCGATGAGCATGAGCAGTTGGAGTGACGTAGTTGCCTGGAGCAAACCGAGCTTTACCGGTAGGCTGCGGTGACTTCGGCCTGAAAATGTCGCCAAGAAAATGTTGGTCAGCCACTTTTGCATTCCGACTGTGGGCCGCCATCGCTTGCCAGAGTTCGGCGTGCGATTGGTGGGCGGAATTGATTTTCGCAAGGTAGAACAACCAATGTCGTCCTTCATATATCGTGCGACTCGTGAATCCTGCAATCCAAACGCCCTTCCAATTATCACACAACAGCGTGGCACGCATCTGGTGCTTGCAAGTGCAGAGGGAAAGTACGCCACCCTGAAAGTTGGGCGCTGAGCCATGTTGCTCAAAAGTTGTGGCATCTTTCTCAATCTTCACCGTGGTGAGGACGTAGGAGTAGGCTCGGGCATCGGTCATACAGATGTTAGACTTCAGTACGGGAAGCGGAAGGCCAAGGTTGTCGGCGAGCGACCCGCTGGTTGGAAATGGCTGGACTGTCTGTCGTCCTTCTTCGGTTTGGCATCCAGAATTCGGCAAGGTCATCGCACTTCTACAGCGGAACTTCCTCATCAGTACTGCCTCCAATCGGGTAGTCCCCGGCGCATCAACTTTGTTGTCTTACCAGCATCGAATGCCTCAGGGTCGAATTTACCAGCCCATTCCAACATCTGGTCGTAATCTTCGTGCCCTGGATCAGCGATGGTTTCGAGGAACTCGGCGTAGCCCCAAACACCGCCAACGTCTTCAGGCGGACAAGCACGTTCGCCTTCGACACAAATGGGATAACGAGTGCCCTTCTTGGCATGGAGGTAGCCCTCGAATATCACCTCGTGTTGCCAGCAATCACCGAAGTCATACTCGTAGAGGAAGCGGAATCGCTTGCTTTCCTTCGGGACAATCTCGCTGATCCTGATCACCGTGGAATCAACGCATTCAAAGCCCTCAAACCCGTCATCGAGTAGCTCGGGATCGCCGTAGCGTTCACCGTCGATCTCAAACTGATGAAGATGAGAGTTTGTCCAACCCATTGCAATTTGGATACGTTCGTGAAGCTTGTCGAGAGTGGATTCTTTAACCTGAATTCGCCGCCAGATCGCAGGGTGGGATTCAAGTAGCATGATCTTAAATTGGTAGAGACGTTCAGAGGTTGGAATTGAACCAATGCTTTCGACTTCTTCGAGGACTTTGGTGATGGCGTCGACGACATGCCGCAGAGAGTTTCGGATCATGCCGTTTTGGGCATGGGATCGAGCAGCCTCGGTCTTGTCTCGGATCAATTCGAGTTCTTTCGAAGTGAAGGAGATCGTGCGAGGATTCTTCTCGTCGAGCTTCAAGCGGTCGGAGAACCTGGGAAGCAGATCGCCAACAACTTTACGTTGGGCTGCGGTGAGAAGTATCGATTGAGACGAAGTAGGATTGTTAGACATGTTCAAAACCTCTGCTTAATGTATCCCTGAATTTCACTTGGTTTCAGTTCTGTTGTGGCTGCTCCGGTGCGGACGTAGAACTGCTCGGAGTTACCATCCTTCAGAAACACTGGCAAGTTCGACGGCCTGCATTTGACGATCAAGACTCGCTTCTCGGCGAAGGTTTCGAATCGTGGTTCGACATGCACAAGGTGCTCGGCACCAAGCCGTGTCTTCAGTAGGTTTACGAGGTGTAGATTCATCTTGTCTTCGTTGGGAAAGCCGTCGTTTTCCAGCCCCAACGCTACGCCATCATCGTTGACGCCGATGACAAGATAGCCGCCGTGAGAGTTCAAGAACGCTGCAACCGTCTTCAGGCAAGAATGCTCCATCCTCTTGTCCTGTTCCTTCGTGTGAAGATTCAGACGAAGGGTCGATTTGAATTCACAGCGGGTCGTTTCTCCTGAAGCCACCAGATCCATAGCAGTGACATGATCATCTTCCAGCAGCGATTTACCTTGAGCGCCCTCGGCAATATGCTCGAAGCCCTCACGAATGATTTTTGCCATCAACTTGCGACGGGCTTCAAGGAATTCGCCGTATTCCATCTTATCCCAGCCTACCGGCAAGGCGTGCCAGTGGCTCATGCGAGACAATTCTGGATCGTTGAAGCGCTCAGCATACTTTGGGTAATAGTCAGCAGGTGCCTCGCCTGAAATGGCAATATTGTCGTCCCATTCAACGAGGGCGTAGTTTGCAATCTGGTTTGTGATCCTCGTCTGAGTAATACCCTGCTTTTTGAGATGCTTCTTCGGGAACAAGTGATGACGTTCAACCGCTGATTTCTTTGCCTTATGGGCTGGATTGAGGAGGTCAGATATCTTCTTGTTCGAAAACAATGCTTTGGCGTGCAACAGATTCAAGGATGCGTAGTAGGCAAACTGGTAGGGACTGGTCGCTGAAGACGTGTCC
>JBGTHU010000788.1:0-2479 GCA_041745975.1 Mariniblastus sp. | reverse complement strand
GGGGGCCGCTGCAAAATCCCGTGATTAATGGGATTTTGATGGTGTTGGGAGGGTGTTGCATATGGATGTTTTGGCCCAAGTTCAACTTTCCAGGGCGAATAGCGATTGTGATGTTAACCGCAGTTGTCGCCGCCGGAGTATTCGCAACCCTGACACGGAGTGTCTGGCTGGGATTGATCGCAGCGGGGGCCCTAATGATTTGGTATCCAGCCAGTCGTCAGCAAAAAGGAATAATGATGGTTTGTGCCTTAGTTTTACTTACGACTGCTCTTCCGTTTGTGGGAGAGAAGCTGTTTTCATTCAAACGAGATGCCAATGTATCGCAAGCCGACATGGAGCAATCGGCAAAACTCCGTCCGTTGTTTGCAGCTGTGGCTTGGAGTATGTTTCAAGATCGTCCGCTGGTCGGATGTGGCTTTGGACATTATGCCAAAGAAAAAGCGCCCTATCTGTTGGATCCAGCCTCGAATCGACCGTTGAGGATGACCGCAGGTTACGTTCAGCACAATGTTTTTTTGGCGTATCTGGTCGAAATGGGTATCGCTGGATTAGGGATTTTGCTGGTGGTGATGTGGCTAATCACTCGGGAGAGCTGGCGACTATGGCGACAATCGGATTTGGACTGGCTGGTGCGATTATTCGGATTGCTGATGATCGCTTTGTTGGCGAACTACGCTATTAACGGGATGTTTCATGATGTTTCGATCATCCCTGTCGCCAATCTAATAATGTTTTTCTTTTTTGGGATCGTTGTCAATTTGCGGACTGCAACCGATTGCTATCATGAACTGCTGGCAAAGTGCTAGTGTGCAAATTGGGAAAATTTTTATTTTTTGAACCGATATGCGGGTAGGCACGTATTATCGCTGAAGTCAACTTTGAATTTTCTAAAATCGGTCTTTTTCCGGAACATAGAAATCGGATACGATGGAAATTCAAAAAGTTCAAATGGAAAAACAAATAGCGAACAGATTCCTTCCCGCCAGTCGAAGTAAACCCTAGTGACATAGTTGCAAAGTCAAACAATGTTAGGATGGCCGAATCGACATGGAAGGCAACTTGCGGGTAAATTTATCATCAAAAACCGATCCACTGCAGTGTTGTTTAATCATCACGTGCAGCAGGGTATGAAACGGGGGAGACCACAATGCAAATTCGACCAACCAGCAGCATTCAATCGACACAATCGATTAACTTTCAATCTCACAATCAGGTAGAAAAGGCAGGCAATTCGTTGCCAACCGATCAACTAGAGATCTCGCCCCAAGCACGCATGCTGGAGATGTCGACCAGCGACGGCTTACGGATGGATCGCGTCTCCGATATTCGGACTCAAATCGCTCAAGGCAACTACGACACGCCAGACAAGTTAGAAATGGCGATCGGTCGCATGCTTGATCAAATTGCTTAAGGTCACGATCGTTACAATTTTTGCTGAGGAATCCATTGGGGTGGCCAACTGCGGCCACCCCTTTTTCGTTTGTAATTGTCTACGGGTATTTATCACCTCACCGAATCGGCAAATTTTGTAGAGAGTTCGAGACTGCTGCCGAGACATTTCTAAGTCAATGCCCCATATGAATTAAATCTTGTTTCGGCAGGAGCCTCAATTTCCTTCCTACCCTTGGACGGTTACTATTTAAATTATCGTAAGCGATTTGTCGTCAAAATTTTTAACAGCGGGGACTTGAGACTCTTTCGCGGTGGTGTTAGCATCCTACATGAAGGAACACCTAATTCAGGGGGTGGTTTGTTGTGATTGACTCAAGTTTTTAGCCCAGGTTTTGTGATGGCAATTTTGGTTCCAATTAGTGGTTTTGCGTCGCAACAGGATTTTGAGTTAGGGAAAGAACCGATCGTGATTGGTCGACATCCCGAATGTGAAATTCAGATTGACGATATATCGGTCAGTCGACGACACGCGCAGATTTTATATACGGGAGGAAGTTTCTATTTGGAAGACCTCGATAGTCGCAATGGAACTTTCTTAAATGACCAACAAGTTCTGCAAGCGACGAAACTGTACGACGAATCAGAAATCAGGATCAGCGAAGCGGTCTTCATTTTCAAGCTCGATGGCGCCAGCAAACATCCGCATCGAGTGCAGCAACCGACCGCCGACCGGCATTTAGGAATTAATCAGAGTGGCTCCATCCAAATCAGTGATTTGGAATCATCCAATTCACGGGTGATGGCACGAATCGAAGCGCCGTCGCACCATTCAGGCGTTGGTAATCGAGTCAGTGCTGAAAAAAAACTGGCCGCTCTGATGAAGATCACTCATGCGCTCAGCGAGTCAGTCGAAAGGGATGGGGTGTTGAATCGAGTCCTGGAGTTTTTGTTTGATTTGTTTATCGAGGCCGATCGGGGATTCATCATCTTGAAAAATGCGGAAGGGCGATTGGAACCACTGGCCTTTAAGTCGCGGGGAGCTCATGTTGACGAAAACATTCGTGTCAGTCGCACTATTGTCAATCAG
>JBGTHU010000787.1:0-4477 GCA_041745975.1 Mariniblastus sp. | reverse complement strand
TACCCTTCCACTTGCAATAGGAAAGATTTGAGACGGAAGTTAAATTATGACACTCACATCAAACCATTCTAAGATCAACCGTGAAATGGCTGTCGATCGCCGCCAATTTCAGCGAGCTTTGCTCGGCATAGGCGCGAGTGCAGGGTTGCTGGGTTCGCCGTTTTCTCCCTTGCTTGGATTGGGAGCATGGGCCAGCAATACGATACCGGATCGCAAGAACTCGCCCAATGAGAAATCTCCCGCTGAATTAATCACCCCACCGACTCGCCGCACAATCGATCGAGCCCTGAGCTATCTACTTCGTTCGCAAATCAAGCAGGGGCGTCAGCGCGGTGCTTTTGCCAGCGGCGGGCTGTCGGGTGGGGTGGCGACCTGTGCCCTGGGAGGATTGGCGATGATGTGTGGGGGACATGCACCGGGCGAAGGTCAATTTGGTAAAGCGATTGATTTATGTGTCGACTTCCTGGTGAACAACACCCGCGATGATGGCTATATTGCCATCGATGGAGGGGTTCGCGAAAATATGTATGGCCATGGTTTTGCCATGTTGTTTTTATCTCAGGCATATGGGATGACTCGCAAAGCGGCTATTGGCGATAAACTCCGCAAAGCGGTCAACATGACGATCCGAGCCCAAAATGATGAAGGAGGCTGGCGCTACCAACCGGTCAAGAGCGATGCGGATCTGTCAGTGACTGTATGTCAGATCATGGCGTTGCGAGGTGCTCGTGATGCGGGCATTGACGTTCCCGATGAAACGCGTATCAAGTGTATTGAGTACGTCAAAAAGAGCCAAAATCGCAATGGTAGTTTTCGCTATACATTGCACGGAGGGCATACCACCTTTGCCATGACTGCCGCCGGCGTGACCTCGTTATATAGCGCTGGCATCTACGAAGGAGAGCAGGTTGAAACGGCCTTGGACTATATGGAAAAATTCAAACCCAATGCCGGTCGTCGAGGTGGCCATTACTTCTACGAACAGTACTACGCAGTGCAAGCGATGTGGCATGCCGGCGGTAAGCATTGGAACCAATGGTACCCGGAAATCCGCGATGAACTGGTGCGGACTCAAACCGATGAAGGCTCGTGGCCGTCCAGTGAAGCGGGGCCTGAATTTGGAGCGGCCATGGGCTCGATTATCTTGCAGATGCCACTGAATTATCTGCCGATTTTTGCCCCTTGATCTTGGCTCTATTTGAAAATGGAGCTGGGGAATGACGCCGCTGCGTTTTGCGGCGTAATCTTCTATCAAAACCGTGCACAGCACGTTGTCCCTCGACCTCCCGTGCTACCCACGGACGGCTGCCTTTTATCGGCCGCCCGTAGTGAGTATTGGTTGGGCTGCGGCGATCCAGTTTGTTGGAGAATCTTTGTAACCCAGTTTGGGCCCCAACACCTCACCTTGGGGGCTGATCAGCAACACGGTTGGATAATTTTGGACAAGATATTTTTCGGCCAAGTCTTGATTGCGGCGTTTGGTTGCCGGTAATTGCGGTTTGTTTTTCGGATAATCCAGTTCAACCAAAACGACTTGATCTTTCGCCCATTGATTGAATTCGTCGGTGCTAAACACGTCGGACTTCAACTTGACGCACCAGGAACACCAGTCGCTGCCGGTAAAATTCACCAACAGTGGTCGGTTGGTCTGGTTCGCTATTTCGACGGCCTTGTCGAAATCAGAGTGCCATTGGATCGGAACATCGATGGGGGCCTTGGTTAAACTGGGAAATGCCGCCCTGGGAGCGCTCGTTTTGCAGCCAACCGTTATTCCCACCATCACGACCAGACTAACAACTGAGACAAATGCCACCATCGCTTGGGCCGTAGATTTTGATTTCAACTTATTTGGTATTTGGCGAATCTGGCGAGGCTTAACCATCACAAGATTCGCTCGATCTGTATTCGCATTCATCGCAATCCGCCGTAGCCGTATTGGGTGTTAAAGAATGTTTTTGGTTGTTTCATTTCGCTCAAAACGCAAACCCTGAGCGAATCATAAAGGTGTCAGACAAGTCGAGTTTATTTACTGGATCGGAACGGTAGAGCAAGGCACGATTGAACACATAGCCTCCTTCGATGAAGCCGGTGACTCGTCTTGGCCCCATCCATTCCAATCCGATGAAGGCGCGAATGTCATTGATGTCCACTTGATCGTTGAGTCCCCCCATCCGCTCGATGACCCAGCTTCCCCCACCAATTTCCGCTCCGATATAGGCCCACCCCTCAGTGTCATTAAAATTTGGCAACCGATGCGACAACCGCGTTTGAGGAAACATCAAATCGAGTTTGACATCTGGATTAGGCTGCATATAGACACCAAAAGCGGGTAACAGCTTTAAGTCAATTCGATCAAAGTATTCGACGCCAATCTTTCCCACCGTATAGCTATTCAGCCGAGTCCAAAACAAGCCTCGACCGGTGAAACGCAAGCCATTGGAAGATGAATTTTTGAAATCGCTGTAATAACCGACCGTAAAATTGGTTTCCAAACCGAATTCATTGGCCGGATTGGTCAAATGATCCAGCGTCAAAAAGACCGAATAAGCTCTCGGGGGTAGATCAAAACCAGGGTTGTCGATGGTGCTGGGCCCATTCCAAAAATGAAAGATGAAACCTGGTGTCATCCTCAACGGTTGGTTCGTTTGTAGGAAATTGGCAAACGTCACCGTTGTCGCCAATTCCAGATCGTGAATCCCCAGTTGTCGACCTTCGTTGTCTCCATACAAGTAAGTGTGTCGAACACGGGGTCTTTCGAATAGACGCGGCAAAAATTCTTGCTGAAATTGAGTCCAATCGATCGAAGGTAACCAGTTGGATCGCGTTCCTTGAAACGTCTGGGGCTGACCAAAAGCAGGCTGATTGAACCCGAAACTCGGGTCATTGTAAATCGGCTGATTGAACCCTGGCTGTACTCCCGATCCAATCACACCTGGTTGATTGGGATAGGGAAAAGTGGGAAAGGTATTGTTTTGGGTGGGAAGCGGTTGCGTCAAAAACGGATCGCCCATGCTCGGTTGGCCCATCACAACGCCTTGCGGTGGAAAACCGTTGACTCCCTGCGGAATTTGATTCTGGTATACGATCTCAGGTGACTGAAATGTCGACGGAGGCGGGGCAACCTGGATCGGAGGCGGGGCGCCCAAGTTCCCCCCGCCCAATTGATTCCGTTGCGGCATCGGAGGCGGGGACGGGTTGGTCTGGAGTTGAAAAAAATCGGATTGGTTTTGAATGTTCTGAGGTATCCGCGGTACCGCAAACAGCGGCGCAGCAAATCCGATGCTACCAGCTATTGCCGCTAGCATCCATAAGATTTCAAACTTTAGGGATTTACTAAACAACCGCTTAACCACAGGACGATATTGATCGATTAATTTGATTCGCTGTTTCTAATTAGCGAGCGATTCAAATCAAGTCAAGATCGAATTCAAGTCGGCTTGAACCAGCGGCTCAACAGAAAACTGGGAATCAACAGGCAGGCGATGGCGATGGCGTATCCGGGAGCCTGTGGAATGAAGCCGAAACAAAGTGCCGCATCAAACAAGATAATGCTCCGCAGCGCTTGGCCCACGGCCATTTGAATCATGCGAGGGTTTGCTGCCGTCATGGCGTTCCAATTTCGTCGCAATACTGGCAAGCCAATCAAGCCAAACAACATCAAAAACATCATTCCATCCGATTGTTCTTGGTCTGGCAGCCAATTGAGCTGTTTCCCTATCCATACGGAGCTGGCCATAGCGATCATGGCCACCAACATCAATCCATTTCCTAATTGCAACTCGAACCGAAATTTGGAGTCACGAGCGGCCGTAGAATTGGCCTCTTGACGAGCGAACCAAGTAACCCCGGCGACGTAAATTCCCAAACAAAATCCCAGCCACAGAATCGGTGTCGCAGTCCCAAGATAGCTCGACCGATCAGCAAAGGCCAGTGTACTGGCTCCCAGTACCACATTTAAAAAACGACACCCCCCCATCAGCCACGGAGCCACCCACGTTGTTTTCCAAATCTTATCGTAAGCCAAAATCGCAGCCGCCAAGAGACTGGCAGTCAACAAAGCGGGTATGGTTCCCATCAAAGTAGCTTGCTCCCACCAACCGGCGGCAGTTGCAATTCCAATTCCCAGCGCCAACAACAGGTATCCCGCAAATTTAGCCATTGAAATGGGAATCTCCCCGGCTGGCAGAGGGCGATGAGGACGCTGCTGACGATCCTGATCAATATCAAAGACATCATTCAATATCATGCCTGCAAGGTATAAACAACTTGATGCCAGTAGCAAACCAGCCAGGCCAATCGGATTTACCTGAAATGATCCGTTGGCTTGCACTAAGACGCTGGCCACCCCGTACCCCAGCGCGACGTTGGACAACGCGGAGGGGAGGGCGGATATCCGGGCCAATTTTAGCCAAGAATGACAACGTGATCGAAATGTCGGTTTATTCATGCCAGCATTGTAGTCATTTTTGATAGCAGC
>JBGTHU010000786.1:0-1543 GCA_041745975.1 Mariniblastus sp. | reverse complement strand
AAGTCCCAGTACTACCGGGGCGGGCAGTGAAGGCGCGTTGACCAAAGGTCCTTTCAACATGTTGGTTCCCACGGTTGACCTTAACAACGCTCTCATCAGCATGATTTTGACTGGGGTAGGCGGCTTTAGCACCCCGGCAGGGCACATTGGCTCCGAGATGGAAGTCGGCCATGACATCAGCCTGTTGATTCCCGAGATTTGGTGTCGTATGGGCCCTGAAGAGCGTGATCCGCAAGCAATGATCAAAAGCGGGATGTTGGAAAAGGTCGAGAATTATCAATTCGAGGACCAACTGATACCCGCCGGTCGTTTGGGTTATCGCATCACTCGCCGCTTCTTGCGGCACTATGTTTCGCGGGTTTTCGATAGTCCAGCGTTGGTCTTTACTGAAGAAATCTTGAAACCGGAATTGCAAGACCCACAAGGGTTTGCTGATGCCGTCCTGCATATTGCCCAGGCCCAAGCCAAAGTCGCCCAGCGATATCTGGATGACGGATCCTATGAACTGGCAGTACCGCCTTTACAGGCGATCCTGAGCATCATGGCCACTGGGGATTGGCAGGGGCATGACTTGAGCAGTCCCGTCTTCCGATCGATGTTTACCTTGGAGTATTTGCTGGAAAGCGACTGGTATCAAAAACGTTTGCGCAAGAAGCAGCAAGTCGACGTGGGACATTGGCAGCGGTCGATCGAATATTTGGAGAGCTATATGGCTCAGCCCAACAAATCGAAAACGACTTCCCTGATGGATTTGGAACAACGATTGGAGTTTGCCAAACAGCAACTGCAACGGGTCAATGACGAATCATTTTTAGACGAATTAATCGGCACGTTGGGTCGTGATCCAATGCTACCAATTCCGTCCGCGGAATAAATTCCTTTGTCCGATCAAGCTGATCACCATGAGGGGACAACCAGCCGAAAGCGGTTGCGCAGAGAGTTGCCATTAAAGTTCTTCCCACTGATTGAGTCGATGGTCAAACCCAATTATAATTCCGCCAGTAAATGAATAATCTGTAAAAGGTTGAATTTTTTTCCAATCGATTTAAAACGTTATTGACAAGGAATCCCCGAATGCACTCTGCAAACGCTTTAGAGAGCGAGCAACAACCGATTGACACCGTGGTGGTGGCTCGACTGGCAGTGATGATGTTTCTGCAGTTCTTCATTTGGGGGGCCTGGTATGTAACGGCACCGAAGTTTTTGACTCAGATTGGATTTGGTGGGGCCGATTTCGGTTGGACTTATTCGGTCGGGCCGATTGCTGGGATGATTTCGCCGTTTTTCGTGGGGATGATCGCTGATCGTTATTTTGCGACCGAGCGCGTGTTGGCTTTGATGCATTTGGTGGGAGGAGGGATCATGATCTTCGCCACCACGATGATGAACTCCAGCACTTCTCCGACTCTGATTAACTTGCTATTTTTTGGGCACATGCTCTGTTTTTATCCGACGCTGGCGTTGACCAATTCGCTGGCGATGCAGAATTTGAGAAATTCCGAAAAAGAGTTTCCTTACGTGCGGGTATTTGGCACGATCGGCT